>NZ_ATHI01000031.1 GCF_000422245.1 Alkalidesulfovibrio alkalitolerans DSM 16529 | reverse complement strand
CCGTCCCGGCGCTCTTGCCCGGTTTGCCCATAACCGACACGGCGACGTCGGGGCCGCTCACACGCCGCTTGTGATTTTTCGCCTTTTTCAGGCTCGCCGCTTGTGAATTAAACCCTATTGCGCTCCTCTGGTTCATACGCTAACGATACACTCCATAGCATCAGATGGCGTCGCCGATCTTTTTTACGTTTCAACCTCATGAGGTCGAGATGAGACTTTCCACCAAAAGCCGTTATGGGACGCGACTGCTGCTCGACATCGCCCTCAACGACAAGGACGGCCCCGTCCGCATCCAGGACACTGCGGAAAGACAAAAAATTTCCGTGAAATATCTTGAACATATCGCTCAGATACTGCGCAAGGCGGGTTATCTTACCAGCACTCGCGGAAAGAAAGGCGGCCATTCCATCGCCATGCCCCCGGAGAGCATCTCCCTGGGGGAAGTCATCAAGCTTTTGGAAGGCGACAGTTGTCTCGTTGATTGCGGCACGTCGAGCGATCATTGCGAGATGTCTGACAAATGCATCACCCGAATGCTCTGGATGGACGCCAGCAGTGCCATGTTCGAGAAACTGAACACATTCACGCTGGCCGATCTCATTGATCAAGCCCGCTCCGGCGCATTCCCGCGCGCCTGTCCCGGCGGAAACAAGGGGGGAAAGATCCTCGACCTGAACTGACCGCCCAACTTCCGTCACCTTTGCGTCCAAAACATCCTTCCTTACGATCTTTCCATCCACACGTCGTTCCCCGCCCGCAGCAGCCCCAGCGAGGCACTCCAAAAAAAACGGGGACGACGTTTCCGTCGTCCCCGCTCGATACGTTGCGTGCGAGGTGTTCTTCACGCGGAGGCGGCCCTTCGGACTATTCCTCGTCCTCTTCCTTGGGCTTGAGATGCTCGGGCACGATGACCATGCTCAGAAGCAAAGGCTTGAGGAAGGACCAGGAGATGCCGATCGGGTACTCTTCCTCCAGGTCGCGGATGGCGTCCCAGCAGTTGTGGCAGGGCGAAATCACAGTCTTTGCACCGGTTGCCAGAATCTGCTCACGCTTCATCAGAAGCGCCCTGTTGCGTTGCGGCCGGAACATGCCGATGCCGTTGAACCCGCCGCCACCGCCGCAGCAGTAGTTGTGCTCTTTGTTGGGGGTCATTTCGATGAAATAGCCGGGCTCGACGATGTAGCTCAGGATTTCGCGGCCGATTTCCGCGAGACCGTAGTTGCGGATGTAGTTGCAGGAGTCCTGGTAGGTGACGGGCACCTTGAGGCGCTTGGTCGGATCGATCTTCAGCTTTCCGGTGCGTAGCGCCTCGGCAACCCATTCGACGTAGTGGATGCAGGGCACGGGCGGCTGGCCGTCAGGCCTTCCCGCCCAGTATGGCCCTTCGATGACCGTGGCCCGGTGCGCGTGGCCGCACTCGGTGCCCACCATGCGCTTTGGACGCAGGCGCTCCATGGCCGCATACACTTCCATGACCTGCATCTTGCAGGCTTCCCAGTCGCCCGCGAAAAGCGACAGCGAGGTCTGCTCCCATCCCCTGCTCGGAACGGTCCAGTTCTCGCCCGCGATGTGGAAGAGGATGGCCGCCTCGGCCAGGTCCTCCGGATAGTGCTTGGGCTCGCGGGCGTTGCAAGTGTACATGATATCCGCGTCTTCCTTGTCGACGGGAATCTCAAGCCCAGGCCACTCGTCCTGCTGCTCTTCCGCCATCCACTCGCAGGTCTCCACCCACTCCTCGGGGGTGACGTCCATCTGGGCGCGATAGACGCGGTGCATGCCAGCACCGATCTTGAGCTCCCAGGGAACAAAGCCCTGCGAATTGAGGATGCCGCGTGTGTAGCTCATCATCACGCCGATATCGATGCCGTGCGGACAGTACTGGGCGCAGCGGTTGCAGCAGGTGCACTTGGACCAGGCAACCTCCATGGCATAGTGCATGAAGGCGTTGTCCACGTCGCCGTTGCGGCGCACGATCTCGCCAAGCGTGGACTGGATCTTGTAGGACGGCACCTGTTTGGGATCGCGGTTGTTGACCAGATACAGAAAGCAACTGTCCGCGCACATGCCGCAGCGGGCGCAGATGTCCAGCCACGTCTTGAGACGCGACTTGAACGTGTTTTTGAGCGTCGTGCGGAGCTTGTCTTTGTCCACGTCGAGGGATTTCATCTCCTCGTAGTACTGGCGTCCCCTCGTGTCCGCGAGAAGCGCCTTGAGCTCCGTATCGTTCTGAATGGGCTTTCTGTTGCAATAAACGCCTTCAGGCATGACAGATCTCCTCGTCTCGCTTCTCGCGGGTTACCAAACGATACCCCGGCCCTTCATGCCACCGCGCTTGATACCGAAGTCCATACCGATCTGCGCCCTGGTACAGAAAAAGAGCGCGATGTGGGACAGCTTCGTGAACGGAGCGGCGATCAAGAGGGCCTCGGCCAGGGCCACATGGGCCAGGAGCCATCCATCCCCGCTCGTCTGCTGCGTGGCGGAAAGGAATCCGGTGGCGAGCACGGACAGGCTCAGGATGAGAATGAACCAGTCGTGCGGGGTGGTCAGAATTCGCACCTCAGGCAGGGCGATCCGGCGGATGGCCAGAAAAACGCCCGCTATGATGGCCATCACGACCAACGCATCCGCGACGGCGGTCGGCAGCGTGGGCCAGGAAACGCCCCAGGCGCGCTCGATGAGCATAACGTGCGCATAAAGGAAGATGGGCACGAAAACCAAGCCGATGTGGAACAGGAAGAACATCGCCGAAAAGACAGGATTCTTCTGCCAGCACTTGGGCTTGTAAGGTATCAGCCAGAAAAGGATCGACTTAAGCGCCCACAAGAAGCCTTGGCCTCGGAAGTGCCCGTAAGCCACGCGATCGAGCTGCCAGCTCAGACCGCGCACGTAGAGCACGACACGGACGCCAAGGCCGACGAAGAACACCAGGAAGGCGATCCAAAGCATGGGGCCGGTAAGAAAGCTGTACATATCCGATTCTCCCCCAGGCTAGTCGTCGTGACCGCCGTGCTTGATGTTGAAGCGTTCGTGGTCTTCCTCGCTTCTGTCGAGAAGGAATACCCACACGCCGACCATGGCGACCAGGACGAGCCCCATGAGGACGTAAGTCAGTCCCTTGCTGTGGAGCATGAAGTCGTGCAGCGTATAGAACATGGTGAACCTCCCCCACCGCTAGTGGTGGGATTCCTTGTATTCGGGGTGCTCATGGAAGATGGGCATCCTGGTGACCACGAATCTGAAGACAAACACGCCCACGGTAACGATGAAGAGCGAGATGACGATCTCCATCCAGTGCGGGAAATACCTGTCCGAGGAAGGCAGGTGGTAGTTGAAGGCCACCAAGCTCACGTTGAAGCGGTTGAGCACGATGCCCAGCACACCGAGAACGGCGGCCCAGCGGATAATGATCAAGTTCCGCTCGCGGGCGCCGATGGCGTAGAGCAGCGCGGGAAGCGCCACGAAGCCGAGCAGTTCGAACAGGAACCAGGATCCCCAGCCAGTACCGAGGTAGTGCCAGTTGCCGTCCATGGCCAAGCCGAAGAGCTTCAGCGCCAGATAGCCGCACATGATCACGCAGGCGGCCTTGGAGAAGCCGAACGCGACCAGGTCCGAGGAGTCGAGATGATCCTTGTCCATCTTGTGATGGAAGTGCCGGTGCGAGAGCGTGCTCTCGAATATGACCATGGACATGCCCGCGAACATGCTCGAGACGAAGAAGAACAGGGGCAGATACGAGGAGTACCAGAGGGGATGCAGCTTTGACGGCGCTATGAGGAAGAGAGCGCCGAGCGACGACTGGTGCAGGGTCGAGAGGACCACGCCGAAGATCGTCAGCAGCAGCGTGAGGCGGACGACCAGATCCCGCACCTTCTTCCGTCCCAGCCACTCGAGAGCGGCGGGGCTGAACTCGATGAAGAGCACGGTCAGGTAGAGGAAGACGCACAAGCCCACTTCGAAGAGCAGCGACGTGGTGCCCTGGGAGACGAAGATGGGGTACGGCAGCCTCCAAGGCTGACCGACGTCATAATGCAGGGCGAAGACCACCAGGGCGTAGCCGAGGAAGGCCGTGAGAATGGCCGGCCTGACCGCGCCGTGGTAGCGCTTGAGCCCGAAGATGTAGCAGGCCGCAGATGTGGTATAGCCACCCGCCGCGAGCGCGACGCCGCACAGCAGGTCAAAGGCGATCCACACACCCCAGGGGTTGTTGTCGTCAAGATTGGTCACGGCTCCGAGTCCGCCAGTAAAGCGCAGCACCGTGACGACCAAGCCGAGCAGGAGGATGAACCCGCCGACCACGGTAAAGGGGGTAAGCCCCGATTTCGTTTGTTCCGGATGCGACATCGACGGCCTCCTACTCCTGTTTCTCTTGCTGCGCGGCTTTTTCGAGAGCCTTGCGGATTTCGGCGTCGAGTTGACGCTTGTGCGCGGTTTCGGCCTTCTTCAGTTCGTCGGCCACGCGCTGTTCGGCGCGCGCTTCGGCCTTGGCTACGGCTTCGCGCACCGCCTCTTCCCGCTCTTCCCTGGCCACGCGGTCCTTACGCTTGGAGACGACGTAAACGCCGGTCAGGAGCACCGGCCAAAGGCCAACGACCACGGGAACTGCAGCCAGCGCCCCGGCGGTGTATTCAGGGGCGGAGGTCGTCCCAAGGTCCTCGCGCAGCCCGATTTTCTCAAATGGCGCGCCGGACAAATATAGCCAGTTCGTACCGCCCATCTCGTGTTCGCCGTAGATGTGATCGACGTACTTTCCGGGCTCGTTCTCGATGCGCCGTCTGGCGATCTTGATGAGTTCGGACCGCTTGCCGAAGATGAGGGCCTCCTTGGGGCAGGCTTCGACGCATCCGGGCAGCTTTCCTTCCAGCAGACGCGGATGACACATCGTGCACTTGCGAACCCGGGGGTTGAGCGCCGAATGATATTCATACGTCGGAACGCTGAAGGGACACGCGATCATGCAGTACCGACAGCCGACGCAGACCTTTTCATTGTAGATCACCGCGCCTGTGGGTGTCTTGGTGAACGCCTTGACAAAACAGGCCGAAGCACAGGCCGGTTCCTGGCAGTGGTTGCACTGGTTCTTGACGAACACGGGCGGACGCCCCGAAACAGGGGAGTACTTGTTGACCACCGTGTAGGTCGAGAAGTCCGTGCGCCGTCTTTCATCCAGAACCTTGAGATCGTCGAACGGACGCTCGGGTTCGGGCATTTCGTTGACAACGTTGCAGGCGGCCTCGCACTTGCGGCAGCCAATGCACTTCGTGGCGTCGAAAAGAACGCCCGAGGCATCGGGGTAGCCCGTGAATTCCTTGCCGCTCGCGGCCTTGGCGGTGCTGGGCACCGCAGCGCCCAGTCCCGTTCCACCGAGTAATTTGAGGAAAGTACGTCTTTCCATTTTCGCCCCGCTACTTCTTCTCGACCGAAACGCCGGTGCGTTCCTTGTGGCAGCCGGTGCAATCCGTCGCCGCCGGAACCGGCTTGGCGTCGGGCGACTGGCTGTAGACCTTGCCCTCGATGCCCATCATGGTGTGGCACCCCATGCACTGGCCATGGTAGGCCGCCATGAGTCCCGGACGCCCGGTGGCGTCGCCACCCGTCTTGGCCGGATGGCAGCTCGCGCATTTGGGAGGATTCTTCGACGGGGGCGAGTTGTGATGGCAGCTCGCGCAGACCGCGAATTCGGCAGCGTGGAACGTCTTGGCCAGATCGTCGTCCTTGATGCGGTCGAGCATGGCGAAAACGATCCTGCGATGCGGCAGCTTCGAGGCCTCGTACTTGTCGACCAGGGCGTCGATGGTCACGATGTCCGGGACGTCCTCGGCCTTGAGCACATGCGGAGCGGGTCTGGCCCTGATGAGCATCTGGGCCAAGGCTTGGCTGTCCTCTTGCGATTTCACCCCGGCCAGCATGGCCGTGTCGATCTTGAGATGGCAGGGAGCGCAGGTCGCCTCGGTAACGGCGGGCTTGCCGGGCATGAGCCCATGGCAGCCGATGCAGCTCTGATCCTGCTGCAGTTGCGTATGGCAGCCGACGCAGCTTTGCGTGGCGTTCCTATCATGCATAGCCTGCTCAAGGCCGATGAAGCCGCCCTTGGCGTCGCCGACGACTGTGTGGCAGGCGCTGCTGCACGAGTCGAGGCTGGCATGGTGGCAGGCGACACAGGTCGAGACCTTGTCCTCGTGAGCCTTATGGTTGAAAGGTACAACGCCCATGGGCAGCACCTTGACTTCGGGCGAAAATTCCACGCTGCCCCTGACCAAAGCGGCGTCAGGCTGGCCACGCTTGATCCTGAGGGCGTCTTCCCTCGCTTCGATGGCAGCTTTCTTGTTGCGCTCGGCGATCTGCTCCTGCGCGGATGCGGAGTGGCAACCGGCACAATCGAAGGGAGCCTTGATAGTGCTGTTGGGTTCGGTTGTACGCTCCAGGTGGCAGGCCACGCACTCGCCGTGCGATGCCTTACGCAGACTACGGACCGTGACGGGCTTGGGCCCTTCGATCACGGTCGGTTCGGCCTTGTGGCAGTAAACGCACGCGCCGGGAACGTCCTTCTCCTCGACTGCGGGCACAACCTTACCGGCCGTTTCGTCCCACTGATGGTGGCACACGCCGCACTTCTGTTTGTCATCGGCGTAGATCTTGGTGTGACGATAGTGCAAGCTGCGATCGACGGTCACGGGAAGGGACTCGATCTCCAGACCATGGTCCAGACGGTGACAGTTGCGACAAGCTTCGGCCGTGGGCCCGCTCTTCTCGCCGGCCTTGACCAGATCGACGTGACAGTTGATGCAACCATCGTGATAAATGTTCTTCGCCTCAACCTTGGAATCGCCCAGTGGCTTCATAAAATCCAAGGTCATCTTGCCCTTCTCGTCGGCCGGATGGCACGTCAAACAGCCCTTCTCGCTCCACTCCGGGCGCTTGGCGAGGGCTTCGGTGTGTTTGTCGTGCATGAACATGACCACGGATTCCTCAAGAGGACCGAAACGGGTCAGCGCGTCGATGGCGATGACATCCGCCCGTCCCTTGTCCACCTGGCCGCCCTCTCCCGCGCTGCCGACCGCTTCCGAGCCGATGAATCCGGCCAGGAAGAACGCGGCTGCGAACAAGGAGCACAAGAGCGCAACGGTTTTCTTCTTCATGAAAGGCTCCCTTGCTTGACCTCGACCAATAAAAACCCACACACACACTTTCCACTACAACTTGGAGGGTCGGCCGCACCACGCGCCGATCACCCCAACACCCCTGCATCCTGAACCCCAGTCGAACCACACAAAATCGGCTGGTTGTTCAGGTCATTTCGCAATCTCCTGCAAGGCTTTGATCCCCTATCATGCCCACAACGTCTCCGCAACCATACCACCGTACCAAGGCATCTCTTATGTATATTTAAGCAGTATGAATTCGAGAACTTAGCTTTACCAGAACCCACGGACAGTTACGCTGCCCAATGCCCCCATGCCCCATCGACGAGGAATGCCGGCATATCGATTTGGGCAAAAAATCACAAATCAAAGTCGCAAAATACGCCCGAGATTGCCCCCAAAAGCTGAACAAGTCTTCAAATTGCCGACCACACCGGCATGAATTTTACAATTGTCTGAAATAATAAGATAAAGAAAAAAAATCGGACGAACACCCGGCGAATATCCCACCTGGACATTCCTGTGGTAGCCACTCGCCCCCCTCCCCAAGAACCTTGTAACCTCCCAAATTCCATGTTTTTGAATGATTTTTTTGCCCCCTACCCGCCCCCCAATACTACTTTTATCTAAAATACACTTTAGCAGTATAATTTTCTTGCCAAAAGGAACTCCGAAGGTATAGAAGCGACTTCGTCGTCGCCTGATCGGGGAAGTCGCGATCCACGATCGCTTGGTTTCGACGCGGCCCCCGGCCCTTGCGCGGTCGAGGAACGGGGCCAGGGAACAATTTTCGATCACCACGAATCAAGGAGTTTTGATCGCCATGAAGAAACTTCTCATCCTCGGTTCCGGCGCCGGCGGCGTCATGGTTGCGACGAAGATGCGCAAGAAGCTCGACGAAAAAGAGTGGAGCATCACCATCATCGACCGCTCCTGGCAGCACCACTACCAGGCCGGCTGGCTCTTCGTCCCCTTCGGCATCTATACGATCAACGACTGCATCAAGCCCCAGACCGATTTCGTGCCCAAGGGCGTGACCTTCGTGCAGGACGAGATCACCAACGTCGACCCCGCAGCCAAGCGCGTGACCACCGCCAAAGGCAAGTACGAATACGACTGGCTGGTCATCGCCACCGGCTGCCGCATCGCTCCCGACGAGATCGAGGGCATGGAGGACGGCTGGGGTGATGACATCCACAACTTCTACACCCCCGACGGCGCCGTGGCCCTGGCCAAGAAGCTCAAGCACTTCGAGAAGGGAAAGCTCGTCCTGAACATCGCCGAGATGCCCATCAAGTGCCCTGTCGCCCCGCTGGAATTCGTCTTCCTGGCCGACTGGTTCTTCTCGGTACACGACACCCGCTGCAACATCGAAATCGAGTTGGTCACGCCGCTCACCGGCGCCTTCACCAAGCCCGTGGCCGCCCAGATCCTCGGCAAGCTCTGCGAAGAGAAGAACATCACCATCACCCCGAGCTTCGAAATCGGCTCCGTGGACGTCGGCCGCAAAGTCATCGAGTCCCACAAGGGTGAAGAGGTGAACTACGACCTGATGATCGCCATTCCGCCCAACCTCGGTTCCAAGGTCATCATGGACAGTGAGATCGGCGACGTCATGGGCTACGTGAACACCGACCACCACACCCTGAAAGCCAAGGACTTCGACAACGTCTACATCATCGGCGACGCCACGAACGTCCCCACCTCCAAGGCCGGCTCCGTGGCCCACTACGAGTCCGACATCGTATGCGAGAACCTGGAGCGCGAAATCGAGGGTCTGGCTCCCCTGCCCGAGTTCGACGGACACTCCACCTGCTTCATCGTCACCGGCTACGAGAAGTCCACGCTCATCGACTTCAACTACAAAGTCGAGCCGCTGCCGGGCAAGTACCCCTTCCCCGGCGTGGGTCCCTTCGACCTGTTGGGCGAGACCTTCACCAACTACTGGGGCAAGATGATGTTCAAGTGGGTGTACTTCAACCTCATGCTCAAGGGTAAAGAATTGCCGCTCGAGCCTCAGATGTTCATGGCAGGCAAGAAGATCATCGGCGCTTGCAGCATGTAGGAGGGAGAGGAATGAGCATCGAACAGCAGATCCTCGAACGGCTCGAGCGTATCGAGACCGAATTGGTCGAGGCGCGGCAGGCCCGGCAGGCGTGGGAGGATCTGAAGCACGACATAGAGCCTTTGACCAAGCAGGCCTTCAAAATTGCCTTGAAGGAGCTTGGCGAGGTCGAAGCCGGCTTCCAGCTTGAGGACACCTTCCTGCTCGTCAAGCGGTTCCTGCGCAACATCGGCAACATGGCCTACGCCCTGGACCAACTCGAAAATGCGATCGAGATGTGGCACACGGCCGAGCCCATGCTCAAATCCACCATGCACCAGGTCATTCGCTACCTGGGAACCCTCGAACAGCGCGGCGTGTTCCGCACTTACGAGGCCATGATCGAGGTCCGCGCCAAAGTCGCGGAGCAGTACGGCCCCGAGGACATCGAAGCCATGAGCGAAGGCTTTGTGAAACTCATTGGCATGCTGAAGAAAATCACCACCCCCGAGATGCTCGACATGCTGGAAAAGCTCTCGGAACTGCCCACGCAGATGAAGATAGAGGAAGCCAAGCCCGTCGGCATGTTCGGGCTGATCGGCGCCATGAACGATCCCGAGATGAAGAAGTCGCTCGGCGTCGTGCTCCAGATGACCAAGGCCCTGGGCAAACTCCAGGAGGCCTAGGGAAAAACCCGCACACACACGCATGAAGACCCATCCGGGAACGGAGCGACCTCGCAATCTCCTCGCTCCGTTCCCGCAAAGGGTTGCAATTCGCCAACCCGGCCGCCCTGGCGGCGCGGCGCGAGACGAGGACAAGGAAATGTCGGAAAAAAAGACGCGCATCCTGATCATCGACGACGATCCCGAAATCGTAAGCTACCTCACAGACATCTTCCAGGACGCAGGGTACGAGACGCTCTCCGCGGGCAACGGCGTGGAGGGCATCGAGGTGGCCCAGACCAGGAAGCCCGACCTCATCACCCTGGACATGGACATGCCGGGCCGCGGCGGGACGCTCTTTTACGTGAAGATGCGTCAGGAGCCCTACCTCGCCGAAATCCCGGTGGTGGTCATCAGCGGCGTCGGCCCCAGGCCGCCCGCCCTGAACAAAAGCGTTCCGGTCATTCAAAAGCCCATCACGCCGGAAGTCGTGCTGGAGACCGTGAAAAAAATGCTGGCGAAATAGTTGCTTCGCCGGGTTGCGAGCCGATCCGGCGAGCGTGCTTCCCGGCTCTGCCGAATGTTGCGGGCATGCCTCCTTTGGGGGCATGCCCGACCCGGCGTCGTCTCGACGCGATGCCGCGGACTTCACACCGGCCGGAACTCAGGCTTCCGACCGACGCTTGACGGGTGATCGCGGATGAACAAGGAACGGATCCTCCTCGTCGACGACGAGGAAGCCCTGCGGCAAGTTCTCACCCTCTCCATCGAGGATCTCGGCTACGAGGTCATCTCCGCAGAAAGCGGCGAAAACGCCCTGACGATCATCGAACGAGCCGATCCGGCCATCGTGCTCACGGATATCAAGATGCCCGGGATCGACGGCGTCGAGCTGCTCAGGCGCCTGAAGGGCCTGTACCCGGACGTCGAGGTCATCATGATCTCAGGCCACGGCGACATGGACCTCGCCATTCAAAGCCTGCAACACGGCGCCACGGACTTCCTGACCAAGCCCATCCGCGACGAGCTTTTGCAAAAAGCCCTCTCCCGAACCCTGGAAAAGATCGTCATGCGACGCCAGTTGCGTGAACACACCCGCAACCTGGAGCAGATCGTCAAGGAGAAGTCCGCGCGGCTTGTGGAACTTGAACGCCAGATAGCCGTCGGCCAGGTGGTGGAAGGACTTTCTTCAGCCATGAAGAGCCTCGTGGAGACCTTCGAGGACGGCCCGAGCTACTTCAACGAAATGCCCTGCTTCATTTCCATTCACAACCGCTTCCTGGAAGTCGTGGCCGTCAACCAGCTTTTCCGGGAACGCCTGGGCGACATGGTCGGCCGCAATTCCTGGGAAGTTTACGCCAACCGCCAGGGTAGCGGCAACGCCTGCCCGGTCTGGATGACCCTGAACCTAGGAAAAGGGCAGCGCAGCCGTGAGACCCTTGTGGACAAGGAAGGAACGGACATTCCGGTCATCGTCCACACCGCGCCCATCGCCAGCAAGGATGGCAGCGTCGAACTTGTCATCGAGATTTCCGTGGACATCACCGAGGTCCAACGCCTCCAGGAGGATCTGCGTGCCACGCGAGAGCGCTACCAACGCCTCTTCGACGCCGTGCCCTGCTACATCTCCGTGGTGGATCGGGATTTCAACGTCATCGAATGCAATCGCCGCATCCGCCAGGATTTCGGCGACTGTCGCAGCGGCAAATGCCATGAGAGCCTGCACCGCCGCGAGGATATCTGCGAGCCGTGTCCCATCCTCGACACCTTTGCGGACGGCGAGTCGCACGAACACGAGACCGTGGTCACCACCCGCGACGGCAAGCCCCGTAACGTCCTCGTCCAGACCGCTCCCATCCGCAACCAGAGCGGGGAGATTGAGCAGGTCATGGAGATTTCCACCGACATCACCCAGATACGAGCCCTTCAGGACCATCTCTCTTCGCTCGGGCTCATGCTCGGCTCCATGTCGCACGGGGTCAAGGGGCTCATCACTTCTCTCGACGGCGGCATCTACAAGGTCGAAGCGGGGCGCGCGCGCGGTGACCAGAGCCGCATCGACCAGGGGTGGGCCATCGTCAAGGATAAGGTCGAGCGCATCAAGAAAATGGTGCTCGACATTCTTTATTACGCCAAGTCGCGCGAGCCTGCGCTCGAACTCGTCGATCTAAACGATTTCGCGGACAACATGGCCGCGACCATCCGCCCCAAGGCGGAACAAAAGGGCGTCACCTTCGTCCTGAACGTTCCGCCGAGCCTGGGCATGATCGAAATGGACGAAATAGCCATGGCCTCCGCCCTGATCAATTTTCTGGAAAATGCAGTGGACGCCTGCGCGGAAGACAAGACAAAATCCGGTCACGAGATCCTCTTTTCCGTGCGTTCGGAACCCGACAACGTCGTCTTCGAGATCCGAGACAACGGCATGGGCATGGACAGGGAAACCAAGGAGAAAATGTTCACCCTCTTCTTCTCGTCAAAGGGATCGAAGGGAACAGGGCTGGGTCTGTTCATCTCCAACCAAGTCATCGAACAGCATGGCGGCCGCATCGTGGTGGAATCCGAACTCGGCATGGGCACGACCTTTTCCGTGTTCGTGCCGCGCGACAGGCCCTGAGCGACCCAGGCCCGCCCGAATCGCCTGAACCGAGAAAGCCATGCGGCGCATCTTCGACTACATCCGACGCAGGTTGATCCTCAAGATCAACCTGCCCGTCGCCGTGGTGCTCATTCTCAGCACCTCCATCTGGGCCTCCTTCCACCTCTCTTTTCAGGAACGGATAGTCACGGAAAATATCATCCAGCATGCCGAGCGGTTGTCCAACACCATCCGACTTGGACTGCACTATGCGATGATGCTGAACTCGCGCGACGACATCAAAATGATCGTCAACAACTACAGCAGATTGGGCGAAATTCGTGGTGTCCGCATCATCGACAAATACTCGGTGGTCATGTTCTCCAGCCATGCCTCTGAGGTCGGAGAGGAGATCGACCAAGCCTCGGGCATCTGCCAAGTCTGCCACGCGATATCGCCCGCCATTCTGTACCCCACGCAAGAGCAAAGCATTTACCAGCAGACCGTGGTCAACGATGAACGCATCATGCGCATGGTCAGTCCCATCCCCAACGATCCCGGCTGCTCGGGACCGCCCTGTCACTACCACCGTCCCGACGAACCCATTCTGGGAGTGCTCGATATCGCGTTCTCCCTCGACCAAACCGATCTTCTCGCGCGCGACAGCAGGCGGAACACGATCCTGCTAGCCGTCCTGCTCTTCGTGTCCATTTTCGCGACCCTTTTCATTCTTTTCTTCGTGCTCATCAAACGGCCCTTGAGCAAAATCGTGCAAGGCGCGGGACAATTGGCCAAGGGCGTCAAGATCGAACGGGCCATGGTCGACCAACCCGACGAGATCGGCCAACTTTCAAAAGCCATTTTCGAGATGGGCAACGACCTCATCGACAAGCAAGATCAGTTGCGCATCCAGCGCAACCAATACCAAAACCTTTTTGAGGGTGTGCCTTGTCTGATAACGGTGCAGAACGAAGACCTCCAGCTCCTTTCTTTCAACAGGACCTTCGAGGAAAAATTCTCCGCAAGCGTCGGGGAATACTGCTACAAGGCGTACAAGAACCGCGATGACCCCTGTCCTTCATGCCCTGTACTCAAGACCATCAGCGACGGAAAATCCCATGTCACCGAGGAGACGGGTTACTACAAGGACGGCCGCAAGGCACACTGGATAGTTACCACCTCACCGATCTACGATACAGACGGCAACGTTGTCGCAGCCATGGAGATGTGCCTCGACATCACCTCCCGCAAAGAGCTTGAGGAAGAGGTACGTCGTTCCGAAAAGAAATATTGCGATATTTTCAACAATATTCCGAATTCGCTCTTCGTCATCGATGCGGACGACTTTTCCATTCTCGACTGCAACCGAAGCGCCTTGAGCCTCTATGGATACACCAAGAGCGAACTTCTCGGCATGTCGTTTCTTCAACTCTGCGTTGACGATGGTTCGAATAGCTGCATCCGGGCAGTGCAGACAGGCGACATCATCAACCAATCCAAACACATCACCAAATCGGGCCGGGAATTCTATGTCTCGGTTCATTCTTCGCCGTCGGAATTCGCGGGGCGAAAGGTTTGGCTGGTTTCCATCACGGACATCACCAAGCGACTTGAAATCGAACAACATCTGATCCAGGCTAGCAAAATGGCCACGCTAGGTGAAATGGCTACGGGCGTGGCTCACGAACTGAACCAGCCGTTGGCGGTCATCCAAACTTCGGTGGACCTGCTCAAGCGCAAAATCGGTCGTGGCGACCCTGTTCCAGCCGAGGACATTGCAAAAATCGCCGAACTTGCATCCGGCAGCGTGGATCGAGCCACCAAAATCATCGGTCATATGCGCGCATTCGGCCGCATGTCCGACATCCAAATGGAACGGGTGAACATCAACGACGTGCTCAAGCGCGCCTTCGAATTCTTCAAGCAACAGTTGACACTGCGCAATATAACTGTCGATTGGGATGAAGACGAAAAGCTGCCATTGGTCCTTTGCGAACCTAACCGCATGGAGCAAGTATTCATCAATTTCCTGCTCAACGCTCGGGACGCAATTGAAGAGAAAGCCCAGAAAAGCGGCGGCGATAACGACCGACGGATCACCATCAAGACGATGCACAACCACGAATTCGTCACCGTGCGCATCAGTGACACCGGCACAGGTGTGCCCAAATCCCTCCGCAACAGGATTTTCGAACCGTTCTTCACCACCAAACAGGTGGGCAAGGGAACGGGCCTGGGGCTCTCCATCAGCTACGGCATAGTCCGTGACTGCGGCGGCACAATCAACGTGACGAACAACGACTCGGGCGGCGCGAGCTTCTTCATCCGCCTGCCCGTCGCACCCCGAAAATAGACGAGAGCCGAGCCAGAGATCGTGTCCGAGCGGAATCCACTTCGGTAGGGATTATGAACAGGAGCCCACGAAAAAGCCCCTCTCGGCTTGGCCGGGAGGGGCTTTTCAAAAACATTAAAAAATTGGCTAGTGCCCGTGCTCGCCGTCGCTTTCCTTCACGGTCTCCCACAGACTCTTCAGGAAAACGATTCCCAGCCCCGTGCCGATAATGGCCAGCACGGCGTAGAGAACACCGAAGAACACGAAGTGATCGGGCATCCACCAGGGAATATTCCAGGGAAGCGGACTCTGAATGGTTTCGCCGGGAATCATCGCAACCTCCAAAAGTGACTGATGGCCTCGGGCCGTTTATTTCACGGCGTCCTTGAGGAGCTTGCCGGGACGGAACTTCACCACCTTGGTGGAGGGGATGGTGATGGCCTTGCCGGTACGCGGGTTACGGCCGGTGCGAGCCTTGCGCTCTTCGACAACAAACGTTCCGAAGCCGGTCAGGGTCAGCTTGCCTTCCTTGACCAGGGTGGCTTCGACGGCCTCAAGGAACGCGTTGAGAGCGCGCTCGGCATTGGCCTTGGTGGTGGACGCCTTGTCCGCGATCTTGGCAACCAGTTCAGCCTTCGTCATCTCTCCTCTCCTTCTTTTTGCCTTGAAAAACACACACCCGCGTCCCACTGGGACAAAAAATTTTCGGCTGTTCGCCAACGTGGCGACGAGCCTTCCGGATCAACGCCCCCCCGCGTTCATCGCCCAGGAAACCCCGTGGTTCCTGGCTGCTGCTTGGGCACGTTAGCGAAAAGCACAATCCGTGTCCAGAGCGTTACGGCTGGAAAAGCGAACTTTCATGCGGCTTCCCGAGCCATCCGTTGCACCTAGACTAGATTTTGGGAATCAAGTCAAGCGGGGAGGACCCGAAAATCCGCTCGCCGAGCCAGATGAATTCGCTTACGGACAGATCCTCTGGCCGAGCCGTGACAGGAATTCCGCGAGCACTCATCTCTTCCGGCAAACTCTCTGTCATCCACATCTTCAGAATTGATTTCAATTGCTTACGCCTTTTCTGGAAACACGTCGCAAGAATGCGGGACAAGGTCTCGGGATGACGCGGGCGTTCGCCAGGAGGTCGTGGTACAAAAGACAGCACCGCCGAGTCGATCTTTGGAATCGGCCGAAAAACCTGCGGTGGAACTTTGAACAGCAAGCGGGGGGTGGAAAACGCCTGGAGCCAGACCGACAAGGCACCGTATTCGCCATTTCCGGGCACAGCCACGATCCGACGTCCCACTTCGTACTGAACCATGAACACTGCTTTGTTCCAGCCCGAGGCACGGTGCACGATTTCCCACAGCATGGGCGAGGCGACGTTGTAAGGGAGGTTTCCAATCAGCCTGATTCCGGGAAGTCCCGCAAGGCCTTCCCAGGCGAATGACAGCCCGTCGCCAATGACGACCCCCGCCTGGGGGTACCGCTCCTTGACGAGCCGAGCAAGTTCCCGGTCCTTTTCAAGGGCCAGAATGGGCCTGCTTGCAGTCTCAGCCAAGATGGAAGTCAAGGCCCCTTGGCCAGGGCCGATTTCAAGCACAGGCCCCTCGTTCGGAGCACCCAAGGCCGCCACGATACGGCGGGCGATGTTCCTGTCCACCAGAAAATTCTGCCCCAGGCTTCGTTTGGCCCTCACGGCAAGGGGACCGCCCTTCTCACTTGCCATTCGGATCGAAGGCCACGGAGGCGCGGAAATCCACGGTTTCCTGGGGAAAGTCATCGAGATGACGGGAGAACGCCGCCTGAAGGAAGGAATCGACCCACCAATAGATGTTGTTTCTGCGCACGGAGTCTCTCAATTTGACCATGCGAGAGTGCCGCTCTCGCGTATCCATGTAGAAGGCCCGGTGAATCGCCTTGGCCGTCCCTTCCGTATCGTAGGGATTGACGAGAATCGCCCCCACCTTCTGAAGTTGGGCGGCCGCTCCGGCGAATTCGGAAAGAAAGAGCACGCCGCTTTCCGTAACGTTCGCCGCGCAATATTCCTTGGCGACCAGATTCATCCCGTCCCTGAGCGGGGTGACGAGCGCCATGTCCGCGGCGCGGTAGTAGGCAATAAGCTCCCGACGCGGCAAATTCCGGTATTGGTAGTGTATGGGAATCCAGCCGGGCCGGGTGAATTGCCCGTTGATTTCTCCAACGAGTTGTTCGATCTCGTTTTTCAATGCGAAATATTCGGGAATCTCCTCGCGGCTTGGTACGGCGATCTGAACGAATGTAACCTTTTCCTGCAAGTCAGGATATTTGACGAATAATTGCCGGATCGCCTGAAGGCGTTGAGGAATGCCCTTGGAATAGTCCATACGGTCCACGCCAAGAATGATCTTGCGGTACCGCAGGGCCTCCTGAATTTCCTCGGCGGCCTTGACCACCTCCGGGGACGACGCAAGGGCCGCAAAGGAGTTGAAGTCGATGCTTATGGGGAAACATCCGGCCCTAATGGAACGCCTTTTGAGCGAAATAGCCACGATGTTTCCCCGCCCACTCAATTTTGCCTCCGGGACAAGAGCCTCGGTGCACTCCACGAAGTTGCGGCGATCGCGCATGGTCTGAAATCCGACGAGATCGAATTCGAGGAGCGCGCGTATAATCTTGTCGCGCCAAGGGAGCTTGAGAAAAATGTCGGGAGGTGGGAAGGGAATGTGCAGAAAAAAGCCGCAGTTTCGCTCCAGCCCCATGTTGCGCAGCATAAAGGCGAGATGCATCAAGTGATAGTCATGCACCCAGATGTAGTCGGAATCGCGACTGTGGCGTGCCGTGACCTCGGCGAACTTAAGGTTCACATTCAGGTACGCGTTCCAGTATTGGGGCATGAAGTTGCACCGGGACTGAAAATCGTGAAAGAGGGGCCATATGATCTCGTTGGAAAAACCGAAATAATACCCCTTGATCTCCTCCTCACTGAGAAAGACCGGGTGCAGATCGTAGCCCGCGTCCTTGGAGAAGGCGGTCAAGAGCCCCTTGAGGTCGGCTCCGGCCGCTGCTCCCGCCCAGCCGATCCAAAGCCCTCCCCTGTTCATGAGCACGGGCGCAAGCGCAGTCACGAGACCTCCGGCTCCGGGCTTTACGGTCCATGCTCCTTTCTCTTGTGCGAGCGAAATTGGAAGTCGATTCGAAACGACCACCAGCCTGGTGGAGAAGGCATTGTGTTCCTTCATGCTATCGTCCCCGCTGGTTTGTCTTTTTCTGGTCTGCCAACCATGGGAAAGTAGCCGCCCCAAAGAGTCAATGCAAGGCGTGGAGCACTTATTTTCGCCACGATCCTTGTTTGCAATGGCTCACAACGAGGTCGTCTTGCGCATCTGGCGCAAGGCACGGCGCTTGCGGTAGCCCCGAATGAGCGGCAGGGAGATGAAATAAGCGACCACGCCGCTTGGGATACCGATAATAGTGCCGCCGATTATCATCACCACAAGTCCCCTCCAACCGACGTTGGCGAGTTGCTTGATGGCTTCCATGTCGAACGATTCGATCCGGATGCTGAGGTGCTCGAAGGGGGAGAAAAAACCGCCCACTTTGTAGGTCACGAAGTAAAAGAACACCCAGTTGAGAGGATTGGATATCCAGGTGGCCAGAAACGCTGCGACTTTGCTGCCACGCAGGATGAAGGACGACACAATAGCGACCAGGATCTGAAATGGTACGCCAGGCACCACGGGCAGCCAGGCAGCAAAAACACCGCAGGCGATGCCGCGCGCCACGACTTCGGGCTCGGCCTTGATGCGCAATACCTTAAGCCAATACAGTCGCGACTGGCGGACAAGCCGCGTCAGGAATCCCCGGGCTCCGCGCCCGTTGCCGTTCTCGCTCATATCAGCTCAGGATGTCGAAGCGCTCGAAACGCATGGTCATTCCCGCCCTGCCCTGGGTGGCGGAGCGAAGATCCGTGGAAAAGCCGAACAGATGGGACAGCGGAGCCAGCGCCCGCACGACTTTGAGGCCGGGACGGTCGAACATGTTGTCGATCTTGGCGCCCTTTTGGCCGAACAGGGAGACGACCTCTCCGACAAATTCGCCCGGCACGGATATCTCCACGGCCATGAGCGGTTCCAGGAGCACGGCAGTGGCCTCTCTGAGCGCTCCTTTGAGCGCCATGGCCGCAGCCATGCGCATGCCAACGTCCGTGGCTCCTCGCTCACGCCCCTGCATCTCCAGCACCCGCACCAGCACATCGCTCACGGGCCAGCCCAGAACCCCGCCCTGCAAGCCGTCCCGCAGCCCGTCGTCCACGGCGTTGACCATGGCTTCGGGCCATCCGTCGTGGGCGAAAGCGAAAATCACATCGTTGCCCGCCCCGCGTTCCCGCGGTTCCACTGAGACGCGCACACTGCCGTAGTGGGCTTTGTCGCCGAGCATGCGATCGAACTCGGCCACGAACTCGGCTCGTTTGCGGATAGTCTCCTGGCAGACTGCCTGGGGCTTTCCGGCACGCGGAGTGAGATTGTACTCCCGATGCAGGCGTTCCAGGACAACTTCCAGATGCAGTTCCCCCATACCTGAAAGGATAAGCTGCCCGGTCTCCGCGTCCGGTTCCAGGGAAAGTGTCGGGTCTTCGATCAGGAAATGCCCCAGAGCCTCGGAAAGCTTGTCTCCTTCATCGGCGTTTCTTGGCTCGATGGCCAGCGATATGACTGGGGTGTAGGTCTCGATGCGATCGAGCAGGAGTGGGTTATCGCGAAGACACAAGGTGTCCCCGGTGTGCGCAAAGCGCAACCCAGCCGCGGCGACGATGTCTCCCGCCTGGGCCGTGTCGATCTTTTCCTTGCGCCCGGCGTGCATGCAAAAAAGCCTCGCGGCCCGTTCATTCATCCCCTGTGTAGAATTGAAGACTTCCTGCCCTTCGCTCAACGTTCCGGAATAAATGCGTAAGAATACGTGCTTGCGGCCGGTTTCCATACTGACTTTGAAGGCCAAGCAGGCCAGGGGACCGTCCGGATCGCAGGAGAGATCGATGCGACTGTGGTCAGAAGGCCGCATCGCGTGGGCCGGAGGCACGTCAAGGGGACTTGGTAGATAGTCACGCACGGCATCGAGCAATGGCTGCACGCCGACGTTGCGAAGCGCCGAACCGCACAGGACGGGCGTAAGACGCTCGGCCAGGGTGGCACGGCGGATGGCCTCATTGATTGCCCGCAAGGGAGGTTCTTCGCCAGAAAGATACATCTCCATGAAGGCGTCGTCTTCCTCGGCCAGAGTTTCAAGGGTCCGCTCCCGGACGCTTTCGACCATTTCTGATTCGTCGGCTTCGAGAGGACGGCGAATGACGGTGGTTCCCTGGTCCTCGGCCGAAAAAGAAAGGTGTTCGCGTCGCAAAAGATCGAAAACGCCCGCGAATTCCTGTCCCTGCCCGTCCGGGATCGTCAGGGGCAGCGGACGCGCGTCGAGACGCTCCCGCATGGCCGTGAGCACCGCCTCGAAGTCAGCTCCGGGACGGTCCATTTTGTTGATGAAGGCGAGTTTGGCGACATGGTGCGCCAAGGATTGCCGCCACACCATCTCGCTTTGCGGCTCCACTCCCGCCACGCCGCAGAACACGCCAACGGCTCCATCGAGCACCCTGAGGCTGCGCGCGACTTCGATAGTGAAATCCACATGTCCGGGCGTGTCGATGATGTTGATGCGCGTGTCGCCCCACTTGCAATGGGTGCAGGCCGAGGAGATGGTGATCCCGCGCTCCTGTTCCTCGGGCATGAAGTCCATTGTCGCAGCCCCGTCATGGACCTCCCCCATCCGGTGGATGCGGCCCGTGTAGTACAGGATCCTCTCCGTGAGGGTGGTCTTGCCCGCGTCGATATGGGCGATGATGCCGATGTTGCGCAGCGTGGCGGCTGGATCGCGCTTCGCCTTAGCCATCACGCCCTCCCGAAAGCAGGCTAAGACGGCATGCGGAAAAATCGGCGGGAAGCAGACGAGGCCACCACCAAAACGTCTCGGCCCCAGGGCAGAGCGTCAGCGGAAAACGGGATGCGGCACATTCCCTGAGATGGCAGGGAACGAAAGCCGCAGCGTAGGGCTGCGTAAGAAAGGTCTCGAAATCGCCCGACCGATGCCGCATCCCTCTGACTTTCCGCGGGGCATTCCAAACCGTAATCCCAGAATCGGGGTGCAGCCGAGAAATCATGCGAAGAGCGAACTCTTCGGGGCCCTCATAGAAAACACCGAGAGGAGCCGCCTGGGCAAGGCGCACACACCGGACAGCAGGCGTTTGGGCAAAACCGGCCCAATCCCCCGCCATGTCCACGACGACGCCCAAACTTTTCGAAGCGCCAAGGGATTTGGCGATCCTGGTCTCCATGCTGTCGTCGCAAACATGGACGGCTTCCTGCCCCGCCAGTTCGAGCGCCACGAGCACCTCGTCCTCCCATTTAGCTGCCTCGCGCCGTACGACAATGACCTGTCGGACGCCCGAGGTGCGCGCCGGGACGAGAGCCGCCAGAAGCTTCAACGGCGAAATGGGTGAATCCGGCAAAAGAAAAATGACGAAATCGAGTGGGGTTTCCTTGAAAGAAGCATCCAGCCAGCCAAGAGACCATTCCTGACGGCGGGGCTTTTGCGCATCTCCCGGCCTCGGTGGATACATGGCGAAAAGTCCAGCGATGGCGGTTTTGAGCGCCGCCATGCACGAGTCATCGACAGCCTCATAAGCACGGGCAAATGCGCTGTCCGGAACCCTGCGCCTCGCGGGCAGTGGGAAGAGTGGTCTGGATGTTTCCATGCAAAAAAGGCGGCCCCCGACGGTCAATGCGCCCGCTCGTTCGCTCGCGCAGGGCCCGCTAGAGCCAGTCGAACCACTGGCGCCAACTGCCGTGTTCCTTGGCGCGCTCTTCCTCGGAGCGGGTTTTCTGGTATTCGAAATAGGAAAGCTGCGCCATCTTCTCGGCGTACTCCATGACCTCCGGCAGATCCTGGAAATTGTCGAGAACGAATTGATACCGGTTCCAGGCCGCTCCCCAAAGGCTTCTCTTCCAATAGAAATCGGCGACGTACAATTCATGATCCGCCAGAAAACGACGACATTTGGCGATGTAGTAGTCAGACTCTCGGGCGTACCGGCTGTCCGGGTATTCTTCCTTGAGCCTGTAGAAATACTCGAGGGCCTCGCTAATCGTGGTCTGAGGCCGGTCGATGGATACGAATTGGCTGTAACTGCTCACTCCGATCTGAAAAAGCACGTAGGGGATGTTGTCGTTGCGCGGATGCAACGCCTCGAACTCCCGGTACGCAGCGGCAGCTTCGGGATAACGTTCCGCCAGAAACCAGGCGTCTCCAAGGGAAAGTTCGGCCTGCAAGGTATACGGACTGAACGGATAACGGTCCTTCAGCTTCTGAAAGTACTCGGCCGCGTCGGCGTACTTTCTATCCTGCATGGCGTCGTTTCCGGCCTCGAAGAGTTCCTGGGCCGTGTCTTCCGGCGGTTCCATGAAGTAACGGTCGATGAGCGCACAGCCGGACGAAAAAAGGGTGACCACGAGAATGAACGCGGTCACCCAAGGAAGATGTCTATTTTGCATGGCTTTCAAGGTAGGAGACGGCGCTGTTGGCCGCCACGGCGCCGTCGCCGACGGCCGAGGCCACCTGACGGCAATTTTTGGAGCGGATGTCTCCGGCTGCGAAAATGCCGGGAACATTGGTACACATTTCGGTGTCGGTGACCACGAAGCCCCTGCCGTCCGTTTTGAGGTTATCGGGAAGGAAGGAGTCCTGGGGCTCGAACCCGACGAAGACAAACACGCCATCGACATCAATGTCGCGTTCCTTGCCGGACTTGACATCCTTGACCGTTATCCCCGTCACCTCGGACTCGCCGATGACTCGCGTGACGATGGTGCTGCGCAGAACCTCCATCTTGGGATGGACGAAGCACCTGTCCTGGTAGCACTTGGCGCCCCTGAAATCGTCCCGGCGATGGATGAGATAAAGCTTTTTGACCAGACGCGTGAGGTACAGCGCCTCCTCCAGGGCCGAATTACCGCCGCCGATGACGGCCACGACCTTGTCCCTGAAAAAGTTTCCATCGCACAGGGCGCAATAGGAGACACCCCGGCCTGTAAGCTCGCGCTCGCCGGGAAGTCCCAAACGACGATACTGCGCTCCGGTACAGATGACTACGGCCTTTGCAACGATCCATTCATCGCCGATTCGGACCTTGTGCATCTCATCCCCGGTTTCGATGGCCCGGACTTCGTCGTTGAAGCGCTCGAACTGGCTGTTCTCCCAGGCCTTAACCTGGGCGGCCATGAGATCCGCAAGCTCATAAGCGACTATCCCCTCAGGAAAACCGGGATAGTTGTCGATGCGTTCGGTGAGGAGCATCTGGCCTCCGGGGGAGAGCTTCTCCACGAAGGCCAGCCTGACCTCGGAGCGCAGCAGATACAGTGCGGCCGTCAATCCGGCCGGCCCGCCACCGATCACAACGACATCGAATGTTTTCATAACATTACAGCGCTTTCTGGCTGATCATTTCCTTGATGCTGGACTTGGAGACAGCCCCGGTGACCTGATCCAGAACCTCGCCGCCCTTGAAAAGGATCAGGGTCGGGATGGCGCGGATACCATACTTGCTGGGGGTGTTGGGGTTTTCGTCAACGTTCATCTTGGTGATCTTGACCTGTCCGGTGTATTCGCCGGCCAGTTCCTCGATGACCGGCCCAAGAGCCCGGCAAGGGCCGCACCAAGGCGCCCAGAAGTCCACCAGCACGGGGAGGTCGCACTGCAGCACTTCGGCCTCGAAGTTGCTGTCGGTCACCTGAATAGCCATCACACACTCCTTTTCGCCTTATGGCCTTGATGTTCGGTTGTCCGTTCCTTTCGCGGTGAATGGGATCATCACCCGCATGGTTGGCGCATCGAAAGGAACAATGAGCATAAACTATAAGCCCGCATACCCCTTGTCAACCGGAATCGGGCACCCCGAAGGCCCGCCCATCAATCACGCAGGGCAGTTTCCGCCGACCCAGTCCTCGGGAACGATCCTGCCTCGAGGCACTGCATCGAGTGACAAATCGTGGCGTAACCCCGAAGCCAGAAATATTTCTCCAGCATACCCTATCATTGCCGCATTGTCAGTACACAGGCGAGGGCTCGGCGCAACAAGCGCCAAGCCGCGTGACGCGGCCAGCGCGGCCATGTTCTCACGGAGCATGGTGTTTGCCGCCACTCCGCCCGCGAGAACCAGGCATTTCGCATCCGAAAAGGTATCGAGCGCCCGCGCGGTCTTGATCGTCAGCGTCTCGGCCACTGCCAGGCTGAGCGAGGCGAGGACCATGCCTAGTTCCTCGCGCACGTCTCCAGGCAGCCGGGCTCCGATGTCGCGGTCGTCCAGGGCGAGTCGCGCGAGCCTCAGGTGCGGGCGCTTGGCAACCAACTGGCCGAATGCAGTCTTCAGTCCGCTGAAGCTGAAATCGAGGTTGTCGTTGTCCGTATACGGCCTCGGGAAGAGCTTTGGATCGGGCGCATGCCCCCTGGACAGGGCATCAACATGGCTGCCACCGGGATAGGGCAGGTTGCAGATTTTGGCCGCCTTGTCGAACGCCTCGCCGGCCGCGTCGTCGAGCGTCCGGCCAATGAGGTCAAAGGAGGTGGGCGAACGCATGCGATACAGGTGGGTGTGGCCGCCCGAAACGAGCAGGCCAAGCGCGGGCCACTCGATACGCTGCTCCATGTCCGCGGCGAGAAGATGGGCGTGCAGATGGTTCACGCCGACGAGCGACAGGCCAGTGGCGCAGCACAAACCCTTGGCGAACCCGATTCCGACGAGCAGACTGCCCATGAGGCCAGGCCCGCGCGCCACCGCGACGCCATTCAGATCCCGGACTGAAAGCCCTGCGTCGTTCAAGAGCGCGCCGAAAAGCGGCGCAATGATGCGCTGATGCTCACGCGAGGCCAGTTCGGGCACCACGCCGCCGAACAGGGAGTGCAGGTCTGCCTGAGAGGCCAGCCGTTCGGCCAGCACCCTCCCCCGTTCCACAACTGCCAGTCCGGTTTCGTCGCAGGAGGTCTCGATTCCGAGAATCGGCATCAGTACCCGTGTTTGCGGTAGATATCCCGGACCTTCTCTACTTCGTACGGCGAACCGATGACCAGCGGTACCCGCTGGTGCAGATCGGTGGGAGCGATGTCCAGGATGCGGTTCACGCCGTCGGTCGCAAGTCCCCAGGCCTGCTCCACCACGAAGGAAAGCGGGTTCGCCTCAGACATCAGGCGTAGTTTCCCCTTGGGCTTTTTGGGATCTCGCATATCGGCCGGGTAAAGGAATATGCCGCCATACAAAAGCGTGCGATGGAAGTCGGCCACAAGAGACCCGATGTAGCGCGAACTGTAGGGCGCGCCGCTCCCATTGCCTTCCGGGTCCTTGAAGAACTCGACGACCTCCCTGGTGGCCCCGTCCCAGTAGGTGGTGTAGCCCTCGTTGATACTGTAGATGCCGCCACGCTCCGGGATCTTGATGTCTGGATGCGACAGCAGGAATTCGCCAACGCTTGGGTCGAGGGTGAAACCATGCACACCGCTTCCCGTGGTCAGGACCATCATGGTCGAGGAGCCGTACAGGCAGTATCCGGCGGCCACCTGTTCAACGCCGGGCTGTAGGACGTCCTCGATGCTCGTGGGTTGGTCGGACGCGGAGAGACGACGATACACCGAAAAAATGGTTCCGATGTTGATGTTCGCTTCGATGTTGGACGAACCATCCAGAGGGTCGAAGATCAAAACGTAGTCGCCGCGGGGAAATCCCTCGGGGATATCGATGATGCCTTCGTTCTCCTCGGATGACATGGCGCAGATCACGCCCGCGCGCGACATGCGGTGGATGAGCACGTTGTTCGCGTATTCGTCGAGTTTCTTGACCTCTTCTCCCTGCACATTGACTTCGCCGGTAAAGCCGAGCACGTCGACGAGTCCGGCTTTGGTGACTTCACGGGAGATGATCTTGAAGGACAGAATGAGCTGGTTCAGAAGATGTGTGAACTGCCCGCGGGCAACGGGCATTTTCTTCTGATTGAGCAACAGATGTTCCGTTACGTTGACTTCGGGCATGACATCCTCCAATGGCTGTAACGCGGTCGGAGACGAAAAAGCTTCACTATCGGTCGCGCACTGCGTAGATGATGTATTCGCCACCCAAAACGCGCGCCAACCAGGTGAACGTGACTTTTTGCTCGGCGAGTTCGATCTGCCCCTGCACGTTGCCTTGCAGTATCCTCTCCCAAGGCGCATTGAGAAGACGCTCGGCATACTCTTCCTGGCCTTGAGCCGAAAGGACGGCGGCGGGAGAGAACACCACGAGTTCCTCGGGGGCAGGACAAAAGCGCATCAGGCTTCTGAAATCGAAATGCACAATCGTCAAGCCGATCCAGGAACGATCCCTGGTGTAGGAGTTGGCCAAAAAAACCTCCGCGCCGAGATCGGTGGCTTGAACGTGGGCGCGCATGCGACCATCGTTCCAGGCTTCGCCTACTTCGAGCAGCGGCGAGAAATCGAGCGGCTTGAGGCTGAACTCCGGCTGCCTGTCGATGATCTCCCCTGTGGACTCGACGATCATGACCCCACCGACCCAGGGATACCGGGAGAAGACCATGCCGAACCAATCGCGTTCGGGATAGGAGGTCTGCGCATCCACTTCCCGCTGAAGAGACTGGAGTTGCCTGTCCACCGGCGTGAAAAGCATGGCCAACCGTTCCTCGCTTTCCTCGGAGAACGTCGCGGGCTCAAGGGTGATTTCGGGATTAGGGTTGATGCCGCCCAAAACCCAGCGATAGGTTTTGGTGACTTTGGCGCACCCCATGACGGCCACGGTTGCAAGCAGGAGAATCAGGGCGAGTTTTCGGATCATGCTTTCGGACGTAACAGGTTGTAGAGGCGATTTCCACTTATAGCCGAAGTCGAGGATTGAAACAATCCGACGGAGAGGCCGTGCATCGGACAAAAGAGGCTCCGTGCTGCCAATGTCAGACACTCGCCCGCGCCTCCAGGCGCTCAGCAAGCAGGGAGAGGGAGCGAACGAGCTTGTTTTTGGCCCGTTGCATGGGCTCTCCGGAGATGAAGTCGGCTTCGTCCAGGCCCGATTCGGCCTCTCCCTTCAGGGCGGCCTGCCGTTCCAGTTCGTGCACTTCTTCCATGCGGGACAAAAGCGCGATCCGCTCTTTCTCGGGAGCATGCTCCGCAAGCTCAGCCAGAATTTCGAGCGCTCCGGCATGATCCCCTTGGGAGATAAGCAGTTCGGCCATGGTCCGGGTGCGCAGTGAGGGCCCGCGACCTTCGTCCGGCACGTCTACCGCGATGGGCTTGGTCATGCTCCGCGTTTGGACGCCTGCGGACACCTCCGCCTCGAAGGTGAACTCTGGGGCGTGGCTCCTGTGGAAAGCGGATTCTGGACGGGCGGAAGCCTGGGCGGGCGCCTCGATATCAAGATCATCATCGTAGCCCAATCTGCCAGAAAGGGCTTCAAAGCCCTTGTGTAGCACCTTGGCCCAGGTGATCTCCTCTCCGGCGAGATGCGTCGAGAGGAAGTTCAAGGCCACGGCAGCATCGGGCGAACGCTGCCCGGCCATGCCCGCCCATATGCCCCAGAACGCGGGATAGCGCGAAAGCGTCCCGGCAAGTATTTCGACTTCCTCGGCGGCCGCATCGTCGCGTTCGAGTTGATGGAGGATCTCAATCAGGAGCAGTCGGGCTTCCATGTGATCGGGATGTCGCGACAGGCCTTGGCGCAGAGTTTCCGCGGCCTGTAGAATCATGCCCGACTCGGCGTAGAGCTTGGCGAGCGGATAAAAGACCTTGGAGGTTGGATCGGAAGAGAAGAGTTCCTGGAAGAGTTCGATCTTATTTTTCATCGCCTGCGGCTCCAGCCAAGGTCTACGGGTTATCGCGGCGCTGCGTGGAGAAGAGATAGAGGATCTCGTTGCCGCGGACGTAGTTCGTCTGGGCGCGCACGGCCCTCTCCATGTGTTCTCGGTCGGTCTTCAAGAGCCGGATGTCCTGCGACAGTTCGATGCCCCTGTGGTTCATCTCACCGATTCTGGCCACGAGATCGTCGTGTCTAGCCTTGGTCTCCCGGTATGCCGAGACTCCCTGGTCGCCCAAAAACAGCAGATACATCAACGCGAAGTTCGCGGTGAGCAGCCCGATCAGAAAAGCCCGGCGCAGGATCATCGACGAGGGTCCCTCATTGCAGAAAACGCGCCTGGCTTCCTGTGCGATCGATCGCAGTCAGGGGGCCTCGCAATTCGTCGAGAAAACTCGCCGTGGCGGACTCGATGCGCGCGACGTCGTCCTCGTGCAGGTCGATATGATTCACTTTCGACAAAAAGGACTTCAACTGCTCGAACTCCTTCAAAAGATCCTTGCCCAACTCCAGCCGTTCCAATTGCGGCTCAAGCTCGAGTATGGTCTGCAAGCAGTTCGTGATGCGAAACATCAGATGCAGCGACATTCCCCTTACCATCCCCTGGCACAGAACGCGCGCAATGCGTCGCAGCCCCGCCCCTCACTCGCTTCGTGCCCAAACCGCGTAGAATGAATGCATGTAATTCCACCCGGAATATACCGTCAATGCAAGAGCGATGTAAAGCAACAACTCTCCAATCGGCTTCGGATCGAACACGCCGAGCGGGTAGTGAAGGATGAGTGGGCACAAGGCGACGATCTGGACGATGGTTTTCAGCTTTCCATATCGGTCGGCCGCGATGACCAGCCCCTTGTCCGCAGCCATAGCCCGAAGCCCGGTCACGGCAAGCTCCCGGGCGATGATCAACACCGCGACCCAGGCCGGAGCCCAACCGAGAGCCACAAGCATGATCAGAACGGAACAAATGAGCAACTTGTCGGCAAGAGGGTCGAGAAACTTGCCGAAGTTGGAGACCAGAGCCATCCGCCTGGCAACCATGCCGTCGAAGAGGTCGGTCACTGCGGCTGCGACGAAGAGGATGAGCGCGATCCAACAGGTCACCCGATTCGGGAAGGACAGCAAAACCACGATCAACGGCACGGCTGCAATCCGCAGGAGCGTCAGCTTGTTTGCGAGATTGAACATTTAATAATTCCGCAATGTTGACTATTCAAGAACGGGACCTTGCGCGGCCGCCGCCTCCAGACTTTTCTCCGTCTCCGCAACGATCGTCCTGGCCAACTGCATGAGCGCAGCCTTGACCGGAGTCTCCTCGGACAGCATCACCACCGGCTTGCCGAGATCGCTGGCCACGACCGTGGCCGGATCGAGGGGAATGGCCCCAAGGAAAGGTAGCCCGTAGCGCTCTGCCAGTTCGCGGCCGCCTCCCTTTTTGAACAACTCGATCTCTTCCCGGCAATGCGGACAGATGAGTCCGCTCATGTTCTCCACAACGCCGAGTATCCCGGCCTTGGCGTACTGAAGAAAATTGACCGCCTTGCGCACGTCGGCCAGGGAAACTTCCTGCGGCGTGGTGACGATGACGCACAGGGCGTCCGGAATCGTCTTCAGAACGGTCATGTGTTCGTCGCCGGTTCCAGGAGGCGAGTCGATGACCAGAAAATCGAGGTCGCCCCAGGACACGTCGGCCACAAACTGCCGTATGGCTGAAGTCTTCATGGGACCACGCCAGAGAACGGCCTGATCAGGGTCCTTGAGGAGAGACTCCATGGAGACCACGGAGAGGTTCTCCGCATACTGCTTGGGGCGGATGATACGCCCTCTGTCAACGTCGAGCTGCCCCTTGATGCCCAGCAGACCTGGAACAGAGGGACCGTGAATGTCCACGTCCAAGATCCCCACGCGATAGCCCATGGTCGAAAGAGCCGCAGCGATGTTTACCGCCACGGAACTCTTGCCCACACCGCCCTTGCCGCTCATGACGAAAAGTTTGTAGCGGATGCGCGCCAAGGTGCTTTTGATGAGTTCGTCCTGCATGGCCTGAGCGGCGCTGCCGCCCTTGCCTCCGCTGCACGAGGAACACGATTGCGATGTCATTGGGATAAAGATCCTTTCAAGTGTCTATTTTGTACGCTATGCAATAGCTCCAAGCAGCCCCGAGGGCAAGCACGCTCATGACTCCAGCACGGATTCCGGCTTCATGCAGGCGCGTTCAAGGAGCATGACCCCCAGAAATCCCGCGCACATCAGGGCCAGGGCTGTCCAAAACTCTACGTCGACCGCCCGGGGCAGAACATTGGCCTCGCGAATGACAAATTCCCTGACTCCCATCACCCGCGTCTCCAGCACTTCCTTCCAGGGCCATATTTTACGCATGGCGCCGAGCATGAAACCCGTAAGAATGCTTATCGTGGCTGCCCGGCGATGCAGGAGAAGCCAGTGAAGGAGACGGGAGAACCCCATTATTCCCACGACGCAGCCCGCCCCGAAGACGGCGATGATCCCGATGCTTTCGTGGACGAAGGGATTCTTCACGGCTGCCGTGATGAAATGGTATTTACCGAGCACGAGCAGTATGAACGCGCCCGAGATGCCGGGCAGGATCATGGCGCAGATGGCCAGCGCGCCGCACACGAAGATGAACCATGACTCGTCGGGGGTTTCCACAGGAATGAGGCCCACGATCCAGTAGGCGGCAAGGGTTCCGCACAGGACCAAAGCCACGTTCGTCGGACGAAACGGCTTGATCTGCCGACCAACGACCAGGATTGAGGCCGCAATGAGGCCGAAAAACAAGGCCCAGGTCTGAACCGGATAATGGTCCATTACATGATGCATGATCCTAGCCATGGAAACGATCGCCACCGCGATGCCGAACAGAAGAGGAGCCAGGAAGCGAAAATGGACGTGCTCGAAGGCCGCAACGAATTGTCCCCGCATCAGAAGCCGCAGGAATGCGACATCAAACGATCGAATGGACTCGACGAGTTGATCGTATATCCCGGTGATGAATGCTATGGTGCCTCCCGAAACCCCCGGGATGACATCCGCAACTCCCATACAGAACCCTTTGAGGGAAACAAGACCCGCCTCACGCCACGACGAGTTTCCGCTCGACCCCAAGCCGCACCGAGAGCCTTGAGCCTGTTCCCCCACCCTACCCGTCCCATCCATGACGGCCGACGAGATCGACGAAGATGACCGGCGTGCGGTCCTCCGTGCGAACAAGTCCACGCTCCTTGCGGACGACCTTGAGCGTCTGCGCCCTTTTGCTCGGTCCAACGGGAATGACGAGGATGCCGTCGTCGGCGAGTTGCTCGACGAGCGGTTCGGGCACTTTGGGCCCTCCAGCAGTGACGATGATGCGATCGAATGGAGCCTCCTCGGGCCAGCCGAGGGTACCGTCGTCGAGCTTCAGCTTAACAAAATAGTACTTGAGCCGCGCAAGCCGCTCCCTGGCCTCGAAGTGCAATTCCCGGACACGCTCGACGGTGAAAACGTCAGCCCCCATCTCGGCCAGCACGGCGGCCTGATAGCCCGAACCAGTCCCGATCTCCAAGACCTTCATGCCCGGCTTGATCTCCAAAATCTCGGTCATCAAGGCCACGATGTAGGGCTGGGAGATGGTCTGGCCATGGCCGATGGGTTGTGGACGGTCGTCGTACGCCTGGGCCGCAAGAGCCTCCTGCACGAAAAGGTGGCGCGGGACAGCGCGCATGGCGCGCAGCACTTCTGGATCGCGGATGCCGTTCGCTTCGATCTGCTCGCGAACCATGCGTTCGCGTTTGCGGACAGGGTCCATGTTCATCCGGGAATTCCGTGGCTACGCATGAATGACAGGCAGGGGCACCGCGCCCCGCGCACGATGGAATGCATGGTTTGCGCGATCAAGTCAATGCGTCGCGCCGGGAGACAGCATTTCGACATGGCCGGGCGACCGATCCATGTACCAAGCCCCGTTGTTGACAGTGCCCCGGCATTCGTCCAATCTGAAATAGAATAAACCCCGGTTCCCATGGAGGCCGCCATGATGCACGTCGCCGATCTCATGACCCCAAGGCCCGTCACCCTGCGCGAGAACGAAACCCTGGGAGCAGCGCGGGAGCGCATGGAGCGCATGCGCATACGGCATCTGCCCATTGTCGATCGAGACGGCGTCTTTCTCGGCCTCCTGACGCATCGCGACCTCCTAGCCTTCACCATTTCCAAGCTCGCGGGCATCGATGACGCCGCACAGGCGGAAATCGACGCCGGAATCGTGGTTTCGGAGGTCATGCGCCGAGACGTCGCGGTCGCCTCGCCGGGCGTCGGGGTCCGTCAGGCCGCGCAAATAATGTTGGATAACAAGTTCGGATGCCTGCCCGTGCTCGAAGACGACAAGGTCGTAGGCATTCTGACCGAGGCGGATTTCCTGAAACTGGCCATCGGTCTCATGGATGAACTCGAACGCATGCGCGGCCGCGCGGAGCGGACCGGCTAGAACTTGTCGGCCAGATGCTCTTGACCTTCGACCGATCGAGCCATTTCACGGAGGATCTGCAGACTCTCCTCGGCTTCTTTCGGATCGAGAATACGCAGGGCAAACCCAGCGTGGACGATCAAGTAGTCGCCCACTTTGGCCTCGCCTTCGGTGAGCATGAGGGACGCCTTGATGAAGGTGTCGCCTTCCCCGACGCGGCAGTCGGCCACGCCGTTCTCAATGGATTCGATGCGGACGGGAATCGCCAGGCACATGATCTTCTCCTTACCGTTCAGGCGCGCGGGGAGAACTCGCCCCCGGCGGTCTTGATCTCATCGAGCACGCGGGACGCAATCTCGGGCATCTTCGCTGCGATGCACTCGCTCACCTCAACGGCCATGGTCTGGAAATCGTAGGGTTCCACGCCGATAACCACGGCCTCGGGCCTGTGCCCGGCGATATCGCAGTAGATCAGCGTGTCCACCAAGTCAGTTTGATGCATGGAATTCTTGAAGGCAAGACTCTTTCTGAGGTCCTCGCCGGTCAGGCGATAGACGTCTCCCGGCTCGCCGTCGCCGAGCACCGCGTCCACGACGATCAGTAAATCCGAATTCATGATGGGGTCCATGAGGCGCATGCCGAGCGTGCCACCGTCATAGAGACTGACGTTGTCCGAAAAATCGTAGTTGCGTTCGAGCCATTCCACGATACGGACGCCAAGGCCCTCGTCCGTCCACAGGATGTTGCCAACGCCCATAACCAAAATACGTTTGGACTCCTGCGTCATGCACCCTCCCTCGACACTCCCCGGCGGGGGTAAAAAAGGGAACCCGGCCCGGCGGGCCAGGTTCCCCATGATGCGGTTCGATTCCCGATCCCTTAGAGGATGCGGAACTTGTGGACCTCGTTGGTCTTGGAGTCGATGACGTGCACGCCACAAGCGATGCAGGGATCATAGGAGTGCACGGTACGCAGGATTTCCACCGGACGCTTGGGATCAGCGATGGGGGTGCCCATCAGGGCCTCTTCCACGGCCGAGAGCTGGTTGTTGGCGCACCGCGGACCGAGGTTCCAGGTGGAGGGCACCACGAGTTGGAAGTTCTCGATCTTGCCGCCCTTGATGTGAATCCAGTGCGAGAGCGCGCCGCGCGGCACGTCCGCCCAGCCCACGCCGTAGGCTTCGTCAGGCATCTGCCAGTCCTTGTAGATGTCGGTCTTGCCGGCAGCCACGTTGGCGGCGAGCTGATCGATCCAGGTCTCCATCTTCTGGGCGATGACCAGAGTCTGGATGCCGCGCGCGGCGGTACGGCCCAGAGTGGAGAACAGGGCGGCGGGGCCCACGCCCAGCTTGCCCAAGACCAGATCGACGGCAGCCTTGAACTGCGGATGTCCCTTGGAGTAAGCCACCAGGACCTGGGCCAGGGGCCCGACTTCCACGGCCTTGCCGTCGTAACGGGGAGCCTTGAACCAGGAGTAACGGTCCTTGTCGTCCAGGCTGGTGTACTGGGGCTCGGTGACTCCCTGCCAGGGATGCAGGGCGTCGGTGCCCTTGTACCAGGAGTGGGCCACGTGCTCCACGATCTTCTGCTGGTCGAAGGGCAGCGGGTTGGCCAGGTCGCGATTCATGATCACGCCCGGGGGCAGGAAACGGGAGTTGAGATCGTACTCGTCGGTGGGGAACTCGCCGCAGGACAGGAAGTTCGTGGTGCCGCCGATGCTGGCCCAGTCCTTGTAGTAGCTGGCCACGGCGAGCAGATCGGGAATGTAGACTTCCTCGATGAACTTCTTGGTCTCACGGAAGAGCTGCCGGAACTCCTCGATGCGCTCGGGACGCAGCGCGTCGTAACAGGTCACGCCGCCCACGACCATGAACTGGGTGTGGGGGTTCTTGCCGCCGAAGACGGCCATGGCGCGCGCGGCCTTGATCTGCAGGCGTAGGGCCTCCAGGTAGTGGGCCGTGGCGATGAGGTTGACCTCAGGCGGCAGGTAGTAGGCATCGTGCCCGCCCAGGAAGTAGGCGTTGGTGAAAATGCCGAGCTGACCGGAGGCCACGAAGGCCTTCAGCTTGTCCTGCACGGCCTTGAGATCGGCGGCCGTGGTCTTGCGGGGCGAGATGTCGTTGGCGATCTTCGCAGCCTTGACCGGATCGGCGCCGAGCGCGGAGGTCACATCCACCCAGTCGAGGGCGTGCAGGTGATAGAAATGCACGATGTGGTCATGCAGGAATTGCTGCGCGAGCACGAGGTTGCGCAGCACGGTGGCATTCTCGGGAATGGTTACCTTGACGGCGTCGTCCACGCAGCGCACGGAGGCGACGGCGTGCACGTTCGTGCACACGCCGCAGGAGCGCTGGGTGAAGTGATGCGCATCGCGGGGATCACGGCCCTTGAGGATGATCTCAAGGCCGCGGAAAAGCTGGGCCGAGGTCCAGACGTTCTTGACGTATCCTTTCTCGACTTCGACTTCGACGCGGTAATGGCCTTCGATGCGGGTGACCGGGTCAACCACGACCGGGCCGCTGAAATTCTTGGCGAAGGGAGTGGCCATCACTCCCGGGGCCGTCTGAGCTTTACATCCGGACATTGTATTTCCTCCCTTGGGGAAAACGGCTGATTAACGTGCTTTCGCGCCTGTCACCAAAACCTACATGGGCTCGTAGAACGGCGTCATGGTGTCCCAGAAGTTGGGCTCGCTGCAACCGATGCAGGGGTGCCCGGCCTCGACCGGCCAACTCGTCTGGTTGAACTTGACCGTGGGACAGTTGTTGTAGGTGTAGGGACCGCGGCAGCCGACTTCGTAGAGGCAGTAGCCCTTGCGCGCCTCTTCGGAATCGAAGGATGGGGCGAACTTGCCCTCGTCGAAGTACTTCAGCCGCTCGCACTTGTCGTGCACGGTCTCGCCGTAGAAGGCCAGGGGACGGTTGTACTCGTCCAGATCGATCTTCTTGCCTTGCAGGTAGAGCACCACCGCGCCGACGAAGTTGTGCGGCGGGGGCGGGCAGCCCGCGATGTTGATGGCGCTCACACCGAGGTCTTTCAGGCACTCGTTGACGCCCATGGCCTGGGTGGGGTTGGGCCGCGCGGCCTGGATGCCGCCGAAGTTGGCGCAGTTGCCGATGGCGATGGTGGCCTGAGCCTTGGGGATGATGTCTTTGGCCATGGACAGCATGGTGTGTCCGCCGACCATGCCATGGATGCCGTTCTGAGCTGTGGGAATTCCGCCCTCGACGACGCACACGAAACCGGCCGGATCGTGCACGGCCTTGTGAAGGGCTTCCTCGGCGGCTTCGCCGGCGGCGGCCATCAGAGTTTCATGATAGTCAAGGGAAATGGTGTCGAGGATGAGATCGTCGATCATGATCGGCTCGACGGCCCGCAGCACCGATTCCGAACAGCCCGTGCACTCCGCGAAATGCAGGTACACGACGCTGGGACGACGTTTCTGGGTCAGGGCGGCTGCCACTTCGGACGCGCCGGACGCGCCAAGGCCGAGGACTGCCGAGACTGTGGCGCAGAACTTCATGAAGTCACGGCGGGAGACGCCGTTCTTGTTCAGCCGCTCCTCGGCGTTTGTGTCTCCGTGTCCCACGTGAATTTTCATTCGAACACCTCCAGGGTCAAAAAACCACTCTAAAGCCTTTGCCTGTACACCCACACATTACCGGCCGGACGCCAACCGCAGCCCTGGCCGGAGAACTCCCAGGCGACGCAGTACTCGGCCAAAGCCTCAAGCCCTGCCGAATTCCACGTTTTTTCCGCGCCTCCCGTCCAAAACCGCGAGATGACGGCGACGCGGAACTTGTTACAATGTGATACAAGTAACCAGACCGTACGCCAACGCCAGCCATTTCGTCAACAGAAAAACATTTTTCCAATGCTGAACATCCGCTTTCCAGCGCAGGAAGTCTGCAAAAGCGACACAATGCACAAGCAAAATTAATATGCAATCACGACATACACAAATGCAAATCGTAACACCATGCGAATTGCCCGGTTCCACTTCTTAGGATCGCGGCAGAATGGGAGCAGGGTTTGACAACACGACAAAAACCTTTATTCTGCAACCTGTTCAGGCCGAGCAGCGGCCAAGACCTCAACGACGAGAATGGACATCACATGAAGTTTTCACGGCTTTTGTCAATCGGCCTTGGCATCGCGATCATCTGCGCGGCGGCGGTCCTCGGTGTTACCTATTTCCGGGACACCACCCCTCCGCAAATCAGCGTGGAGCTTGACTCGCAAGCGATCAACAGAGACCGGGAAATCACCGTGGCGCTCAACGATTCCGGCTCAGGTCTGCGCCGTGCGAGAATCGTCATCGTGCAGGACAATCAACGCATCGTCATCCTCGAAGAGTCATTCGACGGCGGAATTTCCGCAAAAATCGCTGCAAAAATCGGCGACGCCGCCATAAAAGACGGGCCATTTACTCTTGAAGTCACCGCAACGGACGCTTCCAACTACAACTTCGGAGCCGGAAACACCATTGCCACGACCTGGGAAATGTCCCTCGACACGCGACGTCCGGTCATCAACCTGGAAAGCCAGTTCCACAACCTGAATCGAGGCGGCGCCGGACTCGCGGTCTACACCATCGATGAGGAAGTCGTCCGAAGCGGCGTGGTAGTCGGCGATCTCTTTTTTCCCGGCTACCATCTGCCCGACGGTCGGCATGCCGCCTTGTTCGCGTTCCCCTGGTTCATGGAGCGCAATGCCTTCTCCCCCGTCCTTCTGGCTGAGGATCCGGCGGGAAACATCCGCGAACGCCCCCTCCCCTTCCACGCCAACGACAGGACGTTTCGGCACGACACGATCTCCATTTCCGACCGATTTCTGGACAGCAAGATGGATCAGTTCGAGGACCGGTTTCCCGCTTCCCCAGGCAGACTCGAACTATTCCTCAAGGTCAACAGGCAATTACGGGAGGAGAATCTGCAACGGATGCGTGATCTGGGACAGAAATCCGCCGCGACGCCATTGTGGGATAAAGTCTTCATTCGCGCCGAAGGCAAGCCCATGGCAGGTTTCGCAGACCACCGCACCTACCTGTACAACGGCGAGACCATCGACCACCAAGTCCACCTGGGCGTGGACATCGCCGACGTGGCCAATGCCCCCATTCCCGCAGCCAACACTGGAGTCGTGGTATTGGCGGAATTCTTCGGCATCTATGGTAAAACCGTGGTTATAGACCATGGCCTGGGTCTGATGACCCTCTACTCGCACCTGAGCCAGATCGATGTGCACGAAGGCGACCGAGTCGAGCGCGGCCAGATCATCGGCCGTAGCGGCGCGACCGGTATGGCCGGAGGCGACCACCTGCACTTCGAGGTCTTCGTCTCCGGGCTTTCGGTCACGCCTTTCGAGTGGTGGGACGCGCAATGGATCGAGAACAACTTCGCGAGCAAGCTGCGGCAGTAGCTCCCATATCAACCAGAATACGAAAGGGCCGCCCGGCAACGGGCGGCCCTTTCCTTTTCCATATCCTCGATTCCACAACGAAAAAAAACGGGGCGACCCCGAAAGGAGCCGCCCCGCGGTCTTCGTAAGTATGATGCGCCAGCTACCAGTCGCTGCGCTTGCGCTGCGTCTCCAGCGCATTGGCTTGCTCTTCGTAGCTAGCAAAACCGGCGTGGTGCAGAGCGTCGGCCACGGTCTGCTCCCAGTCCCAGGAAGCGTAGATCACCGGCTTGTGGAAGCTGTTCCGGAAGGAGAGCATCTCCTGGCGGTAGAACGATTCCTTGCTGGTCTCCAGATTCTCGCGAAGCTGCTCGGCCAGACGGGTCAATTCACCATCATACCATTCGCGCAGGTCCTCTGGAGTGCGGTATTTCTTCAGGAAGTGTCCGTAGTTGTGGTCGTTCATGATCTTCTTCAGGCGCTCGAAGTGCTTGTTCTTGAGCCAAGCGCCGAGCTCGGAGAGCGGGATGTTCTCGGCCTCAACGGCCGCCATGTCGATCTTGGTCTGCTGGTAGGTATCGGGAACCACGGAAGCCGAAACGATTCCCGCCACGCACACCAGGCCGCGCAGGATCTCCGAGTTGGACACGCCCTGGCCGCAGAAGCCCACCTTCTTGCCCATCTTCTGACCCGTGAAGATGGTCACCAGGATGGCCCAGACGACCGCCGGATCTTCCTCGTCATAGATGTGCTTGAGGCTCGCGTTATCACGGTCCGTGGCCAGAACCATCTGGGTCATGTCGTTGGAGCCGATGGAGAAGCCGTCGAACTCGGAGAGAAACTCCTTGGCCAGGATGGCGTTGGAAGGAATCTCGGACATGAGGATGACTTTCAGCCCGTCCTGTCCGCTCTTGAGCTTGTGCACGAGCTCGAGATAACGCTTCATGCTGCGTGCTTCCTCAAGTGTGCGCACGAAAGGCAACATGATCTGGAGGTTCTTGCCGCCGAAGATCCCGCGCGCGAGCTTGAAGGCGTCGAGTTCCCAGTCGTGAATGTTGCGCGACACGCCCCGATAGCCGAGCATGGGGTTGTCCTCGTGGTGCTCGAAAAGCGACCCGCCGACGAGGTTCTTGTACTCGTTCGACTTGAAGTCCGTGGTGCGGTAGATGATGGGTTTGCCGTAGAAAGCCATGGCGAAGACGGCCAAAGACTGCGAGAGGATCTGGATGTAGTATTCGCGACCGGTGCGGAACCCCTTGGAGATCAAGAGCTTGCGAATGCGCTCCTCAAGCGTGCGAATCTCTTCCATGTCGCCGGCCAAGCCGATCTTCACGGCGACGTCCTTGCGCAGTTCAGTGATGCGTTCAATAGTCTCACGCACCATGGGCAGCCCCTTGATGCGTTGCACGATCTCGTCGGCGCGGGCCTTGGTCTCCAGGCGGCGAGCCATGGCCTCCTGATCCGCGGGCTCGGGCGCGAGAAGCTCGTCGTACCCCATAATCACGGCCACGTGCGTTTCAAGATCCACGGACGTCTTGAGTACGTCGAGGTGGTTGGTGGCCATTGCCACGTGCTCGTCGAGTTTGCGGTCGAGCTCGCGCAGCTTTCGGTGGATGGCCAGTATCTCGTCGGTCCCCCGTGCGCCCTCGGATTCGGCCAAGGCTTCCATCTCGTCGGTCAAGCCGGTGATCAGGCCCACGTAGTTGCGGAGTTTCAGGGAAAAGGAAATGATGCCCGCGTGCAACTGCTCCTTGAGCACCTTGGTCAATTGGGCGTCAAGCTGTTTCAGCTTCTTGCGCACCACATGTTCGAGAGTCCCGTTGTCGAACGCCTCGAGCGCCATGGGGTGGATGCCTATGTTGCCGAGCATGAATTCAGCGCGCAAAAGGCCGACCTCGAAATCGGGAACTTCGCGCAGCCGCGAAAGGAACAAGGCTTGGCCCACGTCGGCCAGAATCAGACCGACCTTGGTCTTGGTGGCGGGGAGTTTGGAGACGTCGAGTTCGCCACCGACCTCGACCAACGGTAGTTTGCCCCGGAAAACCTTGCCGCGCGAGCCGTCCACCGTGACTTCCTGCCCGTCCAGTGAACGCAGCATCTCCAAGCGCTGGATGCCGATGACCGCCGGAATACCGAGTTCGCGTGAGGTGATGGCCGCGTGCGAGGTGTCGCCGCCCACGTCGGCCATGATGGCGCCGGCGATACGCATGCCCGGCACCATGTCCGGGTCGGTGCGCTCGGCGGCCAGGATGTCGCCCTTGTTGATCTTGTTCAGTTCCAGGGCGCTGCGCAGGAACTTGACCGTGCCCGCTCCCGCACCGCGCGAGGCGCCGTTGCCTTCGAGCACGACCTCGGCCCGCTTGGCGGCCTTGGATTCGACTTCGAGACGACGCATGAAGATGGTGTGCGGGTGGTCCTCGAACTCCTCGTTCCAGCGCGTTTCCGGCCTAGCCTGCACGAACCACAACCGCGACGAGGCGTCAAGACAGAACTCGGTGTCCATGATCATGCCGCCGTAGGCCTTGGAGATGGCGCGCACTCCCTTGGCGACCTCCTCGGCCTGGGCCAGGGAAAGCGACCAGCGGTAGGCCTCGTCATCGTCGACCTTGGCGACCTCGGTTCCGCCTCCCGGGCTGTAGACGATTTTCTTGTCCTTGTAGCCCATGAAGCGGATGACGACCTCGGCCCCGTCGTCACGCTGCCAGACGTAGAATTTGTCGGGCGTGACCATGCCGCCCACCACGGCCTCGCCAAGGCCGTAGGAGGCGTCGATGGAGACGAGTTCCTTGCGGTCGGTGCCCCGGCAACCCGTGGCCGTGTCGGCCGAGAATGCGGTGCCGGAAATGACCGGATTGATCATCCGCATCACACAGACCGAGAGTGAGGTGTTCTCGATGGCCCACTCTTTCTTGGCCAACTCGGCGATGGAGTCGTCGCCGGTCTCCTCGGCTTTGCCCACGGCGTCAAGGATGGCCTCGCGGCGGTACGTCATCGAACGAAGGTTGTAGGCCGAGGCGCAGTCCCAGTGGTAGGCCTCGACGCACATCTTCTCCCCAACGATGTTCAGATAGGTGTCCTGCAGTCCGGCAAAGGCCTTTTTGCGGGAATCCTCGCCGGCCGCGGAGGAGCGCACGGCCACGGGAACGTCCTCGAGAGCCGCCTCCTTGCAGATCGAAGCGTAGGCCTCGCGCACGGCCTGGGCCACTTCCTCGGGCAGATCGACGGAAAGGATGGCCACCTGGACCAGAATGGAACGCCTGCGCAACTGGTCGATGCCCTCAGGGGAGGTCGCGAAGCCCTCGACCACGTTGTTGACGAAGGTGCGCAGACGGATCGATGAACCCTTCTTGACGGAATCGTCGGTCTTGGCCTTCTTGGCCACGGTCCGCACGAAGTGCTTCAGATATTCGGGGTCCTTGTTGATCTCCGCGTCCGTCCAGTCGGTGCTGTTGTATTCATGATCGACCAGGGAGCGGATATGCGAGGCGTTGACCCGCGTCTCGTCCAGGACCTTGTGGAACGCCAGGGCGGAAATGGCCCTGAACTGGGGAGCCCGGATGCCGGACACCTGGCTGATGATGGCCGTGTTGTAGTTCTTGCCTCCCACGAGCAGTTCGGACTCCTCGCCAATGGCGACGATGTCCGCGCCGGTGAGCACCAGCTTTTGCTTCAGATCCTCGGCAGACTGCTTCTCGGCCTTCTTGGATTTGGAAGGCTCGGACGTTGTGCTGGCTTTAGCCATTCTCCACTCCTTGGGCAGCGATATTCCCGGCTGATGGGGAGCGAGGGAGAAAAATCCCTTCGCTCCCCGGCGAAAACCTAAGGGGCGTCCGACAGGACCGGCAAACGGAACAGTTTACCGTCTATCCTGTGCCATGGCGCTCCGTCAATCGTGAGCCACCTAGTTGTCGGCCCCAAGCGCCGCGCCGCACCGCGGGCAAAAAGCGAAGTCGCTCTCCGCGATGGGCTTGGCGCAGGCCGGACACGTTTCCGTGACGGGCCCAAGCTCGATCAGCAGTTCGCCCTCCTTGACGGGGACCATGCGCTTGTCTTCCTGATAGTTGGCGTCCTTGAGCACACGCTTGACCATGGCATCCATGGGCGCATGCACGGACTTCTCTTGTTTCATAATGGAAATGTTCAAAAGCTCCTCACCCTTTTTGACGAAATCGCCGGGCGAAACGTGCATGACCCATAGGTCGCCGGAAGAGGGAGCAGCCACATGATAGGGGTTGTCCGGGTCGGCCATCTCAAGGCTGACCTTGTGCCCCGCCTTGGCCTCGGCCACGCGCACGTCGCACGAAAGGTTCTCCGAGTCCAGAACGTAGCGCACGACACGCACGCCCCGCACGTCCACGGGGGACATGTCGATGATGGACATCACATGTGGTTTGCCAGAACTGTCGGTGAAGGTCATCTCGCGACCGGACTCGAGCCCCTCGAACCAAACGTCGAGCGGAACGTTGTTGGGGTCGCCGAAATGACTGCGGAAATCAATGGTCTTCAGCGCGTCGCCAGGATGGTTGAGGTACATCAACAGTTCCTCGGGCGTCGGACGACGTTCGAGCCGCTTGGTCAGCGTCTCTTCTTCGGCCTCGATGTCCACGTCGGGCAGGGAGTCGAGCGGAGAATCCGTGGTACGAGTGGCGATGGCCTCGCGGTATTCGGCGCCGAAGGCGCTCTCGTAGACCCAATCCGGCGGCCAGCCGAGGGGCAGGCGACCGTACCGGCCGAGCAGCAGTTGGCGAAAGGCGTCGTTGGAGTCGGCATACAGCGTCAGCCTGTCCTCGCGTTCCGCCGGGGTCAGCTTGCCCTCTGGCTTGGTGGTTACAGCCTCCAAAACTTCAAGCAGCAGGCGCACGGCGCGCTCGCCACCGCGCTTGAAGGCCCCGGTCACAGCCAGAAACGCCGTGTTCCAGGTGATCTGGGAGCCGGGCGTGACGTCATGGTAGCGCACGATTTTGCGCGTTCCGGCCAAGAACTTGAGCATGTAGGGCAGCAGATGGATGTACCCCTGCTTCATGGCCCCTTCCTGGGAAGATGAGGTCGCGCCGCCGGGCATGCCGTGCTCGACCACGTCGTAGTCGATACCCTGGAAGTAGGGAGCGGTGTAGCGGTCGTAGTAGGGCATGATCTGCTTAAGCACGAAGTTGCAGTCGCGCAGGACGTTTTTGTTCAGGATGTTGGTCAGCCCGAACTCCTGCTCGATGTAGGCGGCCGTGGAAAGCACCTCGCCCTGGCCGTACCAGCGTACCGCCGCGCCCATGGCCACGTCGGTGATATGCGCGCCCGCCTGCACCGCAGCGCCCACCGCGGGGACGAAGAGGCCGTCCGTGCAGTGGCGATGATAGTGCAGCACGAGATCGGGGAACTTCTTACGCAGCCCCGAGATCAACTCGCGCAGGAACGCGGGAGGGCAGACACCGGCCATGTCCTTAAGCCCAAGGATGATCATTTTCTGGACCTTCTTGGGCGTCACGCCTGCCGCCTTGGCCGACATGCGCACGAGTTCGTCCGCCACGCCCAAGTAATGCTCGACTGTGAAGCCCTTGGCCCAGGAGAGGGAAATGGCGGGTTGCCAGATGTTGCCCTTGTTCTCCTTGGAGAGTGCCACCTCGGCGAAGGGCAGCATGTTCTCGGTGTGGTTGAGGAAGTCGAAACAGCGGATGACGTCGTATTCCTCGCAGATCATCTCGCCGGTGCGCCGCATAAGGTTCCTGGGCTGCGGCTTATAGCCGAGCACGTTGGTCGAGCGGATGAGAATCTGCTTCAGGGTCCGGGGCGCGAACACGTTCCACTCGTGCGCCTCGGAGAAAGGATAGGTCATGTTGGCCAGCATGGCCACGTGGAAGTGCGCGCCGCCGCCGTTCTCCAGGGAGAAGAAGTTGCACAGGTCCAGGTAGGGTCCGATGAGCCTGTCCTCGCCGAGACGGAAGCGGTTGCCCGAGTTGGACTGAGTGATATCGCGCGTCGTGGTGTCCGAAAAATGGACGACGCCCTCGGCCCTTGTGTCGCGGACCTTGTCCAGGATGGCCTGACGGTCGCCGCGCGGATAGGGGATGTCCGTGGCCGAGAGGTCGAGCGGCGGGCACACAGGCTCGAAACGCCCAAGCCGCTTGTCTTCCACTCCCCGGTATTCACCGAGTTGCACGTAGGGATTGTATCCCTTGGCCGAAATCTCGGCCACGAGGCGCGAAATCCTGAGCTCTTCCGGCTCGACGTCGGTATAATCGTACAGTTCCGGGTGCTTGCGCACGAAATTGGTGTCGAAGTCGGCGGAGATGAAGCGCGGATGCTTCACGATCTGCAGATGGAAGGGGATGGTCGTCTTGAGTCCACCGATGATGTACTCGCGAAGACCCCGTTCCAAGGTGGCGCAGACCTTGCCCCAGCTACGGCCGTAAGCGATGAGCAGCGCCGCCGCGGAATCATAGTTGGACGGGAATTCATATCCCATAGAAATGCACGAATCCAGGCGGATGCCCTGCCCGCCCGGGGACACGTAGCGCGTGATGAGGCCCGAGTTGGGGGAGAAATTCTTGCGCGGGTCCTCACAGTTGATGCGCACCTGAATGGCCCACTGGCGTGGCTTGGTGTTGCGTTCATTGAAACGCAGCTTGGCGCCGAAGGCCACGGCGATCTGTTCCTCGACGAGATCGACGCCGTAGCGGCACTCGGTGATGCCATGTTCGACCTGCAGCCGCGTATTGACCTCGATGAGGTATGGCGCTCCGGAGGCGTCCACAAGGAATTCAACGGTGCACAAGGAATGGTAGCCGACCTCGCGCACGAGGCGCTCAGAATATTCCTTGAGCCGAGCGCGCAACTCGGGAGTCATGCCCTTCCAGGGGGAGGGGGTGATCTCCACCAGCTTCTGGTGGTTGCGCTGCACGGTGCAGTCGCGCTCGTCAAAGCAAAAGACGTTGCCGTGCTTGTCCGCGATGACCTGGATCTCGATATGCCGGACAGAGGTCAGGAGCTTTTCGACGAAGAGCCGGGGGTTACCGAAGGACGCCTGCGCCAGGGCTGAAGCCTTGACGAACGACGATTCGAGCTGTTCGTCGTTGAAGACTTCGTAGATACCACGGCCGCCGCCGCCGCCCTCGGCCTTGAGCATGATCGGAAAGCCGATCTGATGGGCAAGCCTGCGCGCCTCTTCGACGGTCACCGATCCCTCGGAGCCCGGCACCACGGGCACGCCGCAACGCATGGCGAGATTGCGGACCTCGACCTTGTTGCCCAGAAGGCGCATTGCCTCGGCCGTGGGGCCGATGAAAATGATACCCTTGTCGGCACATTTCTTGGGGAACGAGTCGTCTTCGGCCGCAAAGCCCCATCCAGGGTGGATGGCGATGATTCCTCGTTGGGCTGCCTTCTTGACGATCAGGTCGATGTCCAGATACGCGCGGGGATCGGGGCCCAATAGAAGCAACTCACGGGCTGCGGCCGTGGTGGGCGAGGCCTTGTCGAGATCCGTGGCGGTCATGATGGCCACGCCCTGCGCCATCTCGCGGATGGTTCGCACGATGCGTCGGGCCGGAATACCCCGGTTGGCGACAAGAATGGACTTTCCTTTGATCTCCGCGACTACCTGATCATACGTCTTCTCGGCCATATGCGTCCTTAAAGAAAAACAGATTTTGGCGACCCTGCCGCCCTTGTCATGAATTCAACATTATAACGGATAAATACTGCCCGAGTAAAGCCTGACCATCCCGCCTTCCCGGCCGGACCGGTCGATGCGCAGGCTTCCGTCCTCGTCCAATCCCTCGAAAACCCCTTCCACCTGGGTGGAACCGTCCACCACCCTGACCCGGCGGCCAAGAAAGGCCAAACGGGGCCTGAGCAGACGCGTGAGGAAATCACGCGGACTTCCCGCAAGCGTCCCGTTCAGGGTCCGTCGCATGCCACTCCCCATGACGAGCCAGGTGCAAAGCGGTCCCCGTGGCGGGTCGAGACGCAACACCCCCGCAGCCAGGGCGTGATCCCGACGCAATTCGCCCACCAGGGGAGCATGGGAGAGATTCAGGCCCATTCCGACCAGCAATATTCCGCGGCGCTCCTCCACGAGGAGGCCGCCCACCTTTCCGCCGCTGGTCAAAAGATCGTTTGGCCACTTGACCAGCGTGTCCACTCCGAGCGGTTCGAGCGCGACGCTCGCGGCGTAACCAAGCAGGAGAGGGCACAAGGCGGCGAACGCAGCGGAAAATTCGGGAAGCCGGAGCGTGACGTGCAGATTGCCGGGCGTCGAAACCCAGCCCCGACGAAGCTGCCCCCTGCCTTGCTCCTGGCGCGCCGCCACAACGCTCGCCCACGGCGACAAACGGTCGGCCAACGCCATCTCGAAGGCTGCATCCATGGTCGAGGCGCACGAATCCAGCACGATGACCGGCCCGGCAGACGCCTGCATGCCCGTTTCGAATCCTTCCGGGACTTCGTGCCATGGTCCGAGGTCGTCCACGTCCCGCGCCCATGATGGATGCAGAGCGGCCAACCCCGTGGGCGTGGCGGGCGATGCGATGGTTATGGAATGGAGCGCTGTCTCGAACGATCCCGACATATCCTCAGACCCGGGCCTCGGCCGGGAAGTCGAACCCCTGTCGTTCCCGCAGCAAAGCCTTGATGCGGCGGGACAAGGTGGTGATTTCCGGCTTGGATATCTGGTCGTCCGCCCCTACTGCCTCTCCCTTGTGGCGCAGACGGTCCGTGATGAGCGAGGAAAACAAGATCACGGGGAGTTTGCCGAGCACCGGGTCGTCCTTGATACGCTTGCACAGGTTGTGACCGTCCATAATCGGCATCTCGATGTCCGAGACCACGATGTTCAGCAGATCGCTGATCGGCCTGCCTTCGCCCTCGGCCTGCGCCTTGATCTCAAGGAGCCTGTCCCAGGCCTCCTTGCCGTTGATGCTCTGCTCAACCTCGAATCCGACCTTAAGCAGCCCGCGCGAAAGGGTTCCGCGAATCATCGAGGAATCGTCGGCGATCAAGACTCGCACGGCCCGTTCCCGTTTCTCCCCTTCTCGCGCCTCCTCGGATTTGTCGAGTTGGAAGGCGAGATTGGGGTTCAGGTCCGCGATGATCTTCTCCATGTCCAGGATGAGGATGATGCGGTTCTCGAACTTGACCACGCCCGTGATACTGGAGGCCGTGTAGTGCGTCAGATAGGCGTCGGGCGGCTCGACCTGCGTCCAGGAGATGCGGTGGATGCGATTGACTTCGGAGACGAGAAAGGCATTGATCACGTTGTTGAACTCCGTGACCACGACCTTCTGGGTCGAGCTGTCCTTGACGCGTTTGCCGAGCCAGCTCGAAAGGTCCACCAGAGGGATGATGCGCGATCTGAGGTTGAACGCGCCCAGGACGCATGGATGCGTGGTGTTGGGCATGGCCGTGGCCTCGGGCCTGCGGATGATCTCAAGGACTTTGGCCACGTTGACGCCGTAATGGCCTGTATACTCCTTCCCGTCGGGTCCGACTTCGTCGATGGTGAATTCAACGATTTCGAGCTCGTTGGTGCCGGACTCCAGAAGAATTTTCGACTGACTCATCGTCCCCCCGCTTTCGCCCTGCTCTTGGCAGCAAGGCGCACCGTTCTTTCTGACAAAAAAGCCCTGGAAAGAAAACCCTCAATCGCGTGCCGAACGAAATTCGTCGCCCTGCCGCTCACGGCGCGCTCAGGCAAGAACGATGCGGGGGCATGGTGAACGCCTGGGAATGAAGGAATCCAGGACCGCAAAAGGCTGCGGCGTCAGCCTGTGACGCCGGGTGAGGTAGTGCGCCGCAGACTTGAAAATGATCGGGTCGGGCTTGGTGTCATGGATGCACAACAATTCACCCCAACTCGTCAGGCAGATGCTCCAAACTTCCCGCAATTCTTTGGCGTCCCGGGACGCGAGCAGGTTGAGTACGAAGAAAGCGCGCACCACCTGTTCCTCGCCGAGATAGGCATCCGGATCGACTTCGAAGCTGTCCTGCGCAAAGAACGCCGTCAGCGTGTTGAGAAGTCCGGTGACTTCTTCCATAGCCAACGGGGCGATAGTGGCGTCGCCGTGCAGCGGAGTGGATTCCGACCAGAACCCGTTGGCCACGATGAACGCGAAAAGCGCCACAGGGTCCTCGGAAACGCGAACTGTTTCCCACTCGCCAGCGGCCGCTCCAAATGGCCGTCCCTTAATTCGCCAGCGGGTTTTGCGTCCGGGCGCCTTGTCCGCGGAAAGGTGCATCTCCCTGAATGCGCGCTTGGCTTGCATCAGGAACGGCGCGCGCTCGACCTTGTGGTCGCGTCGGGCAAAGGCGCAAATGATGCGGCGGCCAAGGCGCGTCATGTCCTGCGGGGTGATGCGCGAAGCGACCATCGCCTCGCCCTGCGCGAGCCTTTCACGGATACGTCCGTAGGCCCCGATCATGAACGCGCCTATGAGCGTTCCCATCTTGGAGCTTCGCGCCAGACTCCATTGTTCGTTTCCGCTTCGTACTCCGGGCTCGGCCCCGTCTCCGAAAACTTGACGCATGGCGGCCAGAACACCGCTTCGGGCAAGGGAGGAACAGGGCGTGGGCGCGACGAGGGAGAAGCGTTGCGCAAATGCCTCGCGCAGTAAGTACAGGGCCTGGGTTTCCCCGATGTCCTTGTAGTACGAGCGAACGCGGGCATACAGCGCCAGAGATGGATCTATCGCCCATGGGTCAGGAACCCGGCGCACGATATTCGCCTTGATTTCCTCGCACAAGAGGCCGCCCTTCGAGGGGTTCTGACGCGCGTACTGTTCGAGCAGACCGAGCTTCATGATGGATTTAAAGGGACTTTTGATGGCTTTGACAATCTGCCACAGACAGGCCCCAAAAAATTCCTCGGGCGGAATTTCGAGAAGCGGTCCGAGATCGATTACCCGTCTGGGTTCGCACAGCGGATGCGCAAGGACTTCTGGCAACAGTCGCTCGTACTCCTCGGCCGAAATGCCCGAAGGCATGAGGCACCAAGCCGGAACGCCCCCGCCAAGCCTGAGGAATGTGCGATAGAATTCGTCTTTCAGAAGAAGCGCCTGGGCCGATCCCGAGCTTTCCTCGTCGCTCGCGCCGAATCGATTGACCCGGATGTCGTCGAGGGTCATGAGGAAAAAGTGTACTTCCAGGCCGAACTCGTCACGGGCCCATGCCTCCAAATGCGCAAGCTTGCCTCTCAGACCGTCAAGGGCCAACGCATCGACCCTGCCATCGTCCAGACAAACCCAGCAGTCGAGGTCCGATTTCACGGACTGGGCAAGCGTTCCCAGGCTTCCCATGGCGTAAAGTCCAGCAATGTTGATCTTCCCCCCCCTCCCTTTGGGCAGGGTGGAATCCGTCAGCGCAGTAAGCTCTTCCGCCTGCTCGAAAGAGGGGGCGAACCCCTCCAATCGGCACGCGGGTACACCGAGGAGGCCGTGCTCGGCTTCGTATTCGCGACCATTCAGTAGTGCGGGAAGCAACCGCAAAAATTTCGCCTGACGCGCCGTCATGATAGCCTCCGCCCAGGCAAGACGGCGATCGTTCTCACCTGCCATGCGTAGTTCCGCCACGCGCAGAGATCGCTGCCTGGCGAATCTGCGCAGGACGGCATCCATGAACCGCGCAGCTCGTCCTTCCTTCAACGCCTTGGTCGGCGCCTCGACGGCGCGTCCCGCGTCCAGATCCTCCAGAAGGGGCCACAGCGTCTCCTCCATGAGGCGCATGAACGGAGCCGAATCCGCCTTGCAACCAACGGCCCGGCATCCGGCGAAGGCGGTCTGTCTCGCCGTGACGCAGGTGAAAGAGCACTCCGCGAATGCCGAAGACACGAGGCTGCATTCCGAAAACTCGACACCGGCAAAGGAACATTCCCGACAGTTCATGTCGGGCAGAAAACATGCCAGCAGGCGGCTCGACCGAATTCGCGTACGATCGAGCCGCGCCTGGGCCAGATGGCAGTGACGGAATTGCGATTCCGAGAACGTGCAGCCGAAAAGAACCGCGCCACCAAAATGGCAAGCCACAAACATTGCGCCACGGAAACGAACACCATCGAGACGGGCCTCGCTCAGGTCCGCTGCCTTGAACTCGCAATCCACGAAGACGCAATCGCGCAGGGCCGCTCCCCGCAGGGAACAGGCGGTGAAAGAGCATGAGACGAACGTGCATGACGTGAGCTTGGCGCCAGCAAAGTCCACTCCACCGAAAGTTGTCCGCTCGAACCGTGCGGAAGCCAGCGTCGCCCCGGCGAAGACGCAGTCCCGCACCGTACGGTCCGTGAACGAACCGAGTTTCAGTGAAGTGCTCGAAAAATCGATCCCATCAACGCCGCGCTGACGTCCGAGCACATGGCCCGGATCGGCTCTTTCCCGGCCGAAAAAACGCGCCAGGAAGCCGCGCGACGGGATCGATGCCTGTTCCGCCCCTGGGACGAAAGCGCCCTCGATCCGTCGTTCATCGTCCCTGCCGCGCTTGCGTTGCGAGAGAATAAAGCTCTCGACAGCTTGCGCGTCCTCGTCGGAAAGAAGACTCGCAAACCCCAGTTCCTTGCGTTTGAGGCAGGCCAAACAAAAATCAGGGTCCAGGCGCACAAGACAGAAGAAGAGGTAAACGGTGATCTTCCTGCCCCCGGCCGCATCGAATTGCGCCAGAAACTCCTCGAAGGCGCCACGCGGCAGAACCAGCGCGCGGTGGGCCAACACTCGGCGCATGTCGCGCGAGCGGGAGAAAAGCCTGCCGAGAAGCTGTCCCGACTTGTCGAATCCGATCTCCACCAGCGCATGCGCCGCGGCCCCCACTACCTCGGGGCACGAAGCCCCCAGTCCGGCGAGAATGGTCTTGGCTATCCACGGGTCGTCCGCCACGACTTGGCGCGCGGCAAGCCGCAAAAGACGCGCCGAGGGTCGGGCAGGCGGAGCCGACGTCACGACCAGCCGGGTTACGGCGGCCATGTCGCCCAGGGCTGCGGCCGCGTCGAGCAGGACTGGATTTTCGAGGTGTGCCGGATCCGCGGCGAACCGCTCGCGTAGAAAACGACCGTATTCGCCGTTTCGCAAGCGTTCTTTGATCGGCCAAGCCAGTTCGGCCCCACGATTTTGCAGATCAGCCAGGAAATCGGTGACATCGACGACCGGCAAATCCAGGGATGCCATCAGGACGTGGGCATGCTCCGCCAGTCCCGCATCGACGGATTGAACGCCCAGGCACAGGGCGTTGGCCAGATGCAAGCGCTCTCGCGGCGAAAGCGAATCCATCAGCACAATCATCTGCGCCAACGGAAGCGGCATTTCATCCAGAAGGCGGAGTGCGACCTGCGGCCCATGCCCGCCCAACCCGAGCAGGAGTCTGAGGCATTCGCGAAGCGTGCCCGCATCACGGGCACATGCCCCTGGTTGCGCGAGAACCGTCACGACCTCGGCGGCGGCGCGGCGCACCTCCGTCCGGTTAGCGTCGACTCGTGCGAAAACCTCCAACAATTCAGTCCATACGCTCCCACCAAGACCGCTTTCCCGTCCGGGCAGCAGCCGCTCCCGCAGAGCGGCGGCGAGGCGCAACGCCTCTGAGACCGAAACTTCGGCGACGAGTGTCGTTTCAGGGCTCATTCGGCGACTCGTAACAGGCGCAGGGTGTTGTGCGGACGTTTGGACGGGGAGCCACAAAAGACGCAAAGTGCGTAGAAAGCTCCCACCCCGAAGGCCCCCATCAGTTTCTCTTCCGGGCCGCCCTACGGATGGCGGCAAAGAGGTCGCGCACCTCCGAGGCGTGTGCTTCAGCCAAGCGCCTTACATACCTTGCGAGGCCTCCTGCGGCCATGGAAAAGGGCGGAAGCCACTGAGGCTCCGGAAAATCAAGAGCTTTGAAATCGACGCGGGCAAAGGCAAGGCTGACATCGAGACCGCAACGCTCGTCGGTGAGCGTCGCGCCTGTCAGTTCACGCCGCTCTACCTCGGCTGGATCGAGGCTGCGAACGTAGCGCAAGGCGCAACTAGGCGTAGTCTCGGCATTCACCTCGACCACCCGTCTGTTAATGTCTTCTGCAAGTTCCTTGATCTGCCAAAGATGCGCCGACACGCGCTTGCGCTCCGGCCGTTCCAAATCGTCGCTCCACACCCCGTTCAGATACGCGTCCAGTTCCTTTTGGAAGGCGTCATAGGACGTTTCTACAAGACGCATGTAGCGGGATGAGAGACGGAACCCGAACGGAACGCTCATTGCGGCGATGCAGGCGGCTTGAGCCCGGGACGCCAACTCCTCGTAAGGGTGGGGAGAAACGCCGAGGCTGGCGTAGAACCCTGCGACACCCGCATCGTCGAAAAGCAGAAAGTGCAGGCACGCGGCACGCTCGCACAATCGGGACAGACACGGACGAAGTTCTTCGACCAACCGTTGCCAATGTTCAATGTCATCTTCGAGTTCCCGGCGGACGCCAAAAAAACGTTCCGCCATTTCGCTCACGACTTCATTGCGCAGTCCGTCGGCGTAATCGTCGAAGTTGGATATCATGCAAAGCGTTGTAGCCATGGGCCGCGCAACAATCAATCGGCTGGGATGAAAAACAGCATGCCCCCGGGGCGGACGCACCAGGGCTCGGAATTTGTCGCATCACGCCTAAAGCGCAACCGAGACGAATGCCCCGTTCAACGCCAGCAGGACTGCAGCCGCCGCCAGCAGGCCGTATGCCCGCTTCCACCGAAGCGCCAAGATGCCGCCGACGGAGCCCGCGAGCCACAGCAAAGGCCAGCCGATTCCCCTGCCAAGCGAAAGCCCATTCCACAAAAGCAGAACGTCGGGAATTACGGCGAAAAGGATACCCAAAGCGACGCAGAAAGCCGCAAGCATGATCGAAAGCGTGACGGCGAGCGACCGCCATAAAACGCGCACCGGAACGAACCGCGCGCTGATCGAGTTCGAGGCTCGCGCAAGGCTGTCGAAATGGCGGTCGTTCAAGGCTCGCAATCGACTTTCGAGCTTTGCGCCGAGCGGGCCGAGCGGCATGCACAAAAGTAAAACCGGAGCCACTGCTTCTGGCGAGGACAGATCGAAAGCCGCAACAATACCGAAGGCTGCGCAGGTCGCGGCGGGCAGATGGGGCGGGATGTAGGTGCCCGCTGGAAAAAGGTCGAGCCACAGCAGTTCGAAGAATACGGCCAGCCCCACGGCCGTCATGGGATCAACGCCAAGCACGGCCCAGACAAGGCCGATGACTAGCGGACGTTCGAGAAAACCTACGATCAGGCCGAAGCGGAAGATTGAAAAGAGGACAAAAAAAAAGCCGTGACGAGGAACCAGAGGGCCTCGGGAGAGTGCGCCGTCACCATCGGTTCTTTACCTGCACAGTGTCGCTCGGGACGCACCGGTAGTCGAGGACCACCTTGTGGGCCGCAAGATAGCCGAGACATCGTTCGTCATCCAGGCTGACGGCAACATGGGAGCAGACTTGTTTTTTGCCGGGGGCGTAGTGAAGGTTGCCGATATTGACGACGGAGAACCTGAGCCCCGCGTCGAAGGCTCTACGAGCATCGGCGCAGGTCGCAAAGAGGATCAGGGAATTGGGCTGCCCCCCCATCTGGGCGATCAATCCGGGAAGCTCGTCGATGGTAGTAAAGAGCACTGAGATGTCCTGCGGGATGGCCAGACCCATGATTTCCTGGCGCAACAGGTCGGCGGCCAATTCGTCGTTGGCCACGACGAGCGTCTCCGCGCCGGTGAACGGCAGCCAAGCCTCGATGACCTGACCGTGCACGAGACGATTGTCGATGCGAACCCAGAACATGCTCAACTCGCGGCGATTTTCTTGCGCAGCACCTCGCCCGCCACGACGATGCCCTGCATTCCGGCGTTTTTGGCCAAAGTGGCCAGTTCCTGCGGCCGCTTGTCCCTGTTTTGCAACACTTTGAGAAGCATGGGGAGGTTGACGCCGGTGATTACTTCCAACGTCCCGGTGGACAGGAGCGACAACGAAAGGTTGGTCGGTGTGCCGCCGAACATATCGGTAAGGATCAAAACGCCGCCGCCCGTGTCGAGTTCCTTGAGCCGCTGCCTGATGGCCGCGACCGTGGCCTCGACCTCGGAGGTCGCGTCAACGCCGATGCTCGCGACGCTCGGCTGCTTGCCCATGATGAACCAAGCTGCGTCGAGCAAAGCCTTGCCGTAATCGGCATGGGTGACGACAAGCACCCCTGTCTGCGGAGAAGACTCGGTCTTGACCATCCGGATCGCGCCTTGGGTATTTACACCCGGTCTATGTGGCGGTGTTCAAGGGTCACCGCATACCCTTTCTCTTTGAGGTATGCAAACAGCCTTTCGGCCACGGCCACCGAACGATGTCGGCCGCCCGTGCAGCCGATGGCTATGGTCAGCCGATACCTGCCCTCGACGGCATACAACGGAACGAGGTAGCCCATGAACCCCAAAAAGCGCTCCAGAAACTCTCGGCCGATGGGGTTTTCCAAGACATACGCCGCCACGTCCGGCTCCTTGCCAGTCAGAGGCTTCAGGGACGGCTCGAAATGCGGGTTAGGCAGGAAGCGCAGATCGAACATGAGGTCCGCTTCCTTTGGGGCCGCGTGCTTGAAGCCGAAGGAGATGATGTGCGTGCGTAGCCCGGCCTGTCCCTGCCGCAGAAAGGACCATTTTTCCTGAAGCGTACGACGAAGATCATGGATGGAATACTGGGTCGTGTCAACGACGAGCGAGGCCGAGGCCCGAAGCGGTTCGAGCAGGCGGCGTTCCTCCTCCAAAGCCTGTTCCAGGCCCAGATCCTCGCATTCCATGGGGTGCGGGCGTCTGGTCTCATGATAGCGGCGCAGGAGTTCGGACTGGTCGGCCTCGAAGAACAGCACCTGCACCCCGATCCGCTCCCCGGCGAGTTCGGCGAGGGCCATCTCCCAGTCTTTGAGAAAATCGTGCTGGCGGATGTCCATGCCCAGGGCCAGCCCCTTGAAGCGGGCATCACTCTGTCCGCGATACAGGGAGGCCAATTTGGGAATCATAGCGGCAGGCAAGCCGTCCACGCAAAAGAAGCCCATATCCTCGAAGACGCGCAACGCCGTGCTTTTTCCCGCTCCGGAAAGACCGGTCAGGACTACGACGGAAAAATGCTGGTCGACGTGCATGGCGTTCTCCTGTTTGGGCGAACGGACAGTTCCCGCCCGCCGGAGATGGGCCAGAGATTTCCCGCAGGTTGCCTCAGGCGTCCGCGAGAAGTCTCCACAACGCGCCTTGATCCGGCGCGGCCAGGAGCGCGGCGCGAAAATCCTGGCTTTTCAGCAGACGCGAGATATGCGCCAAAAGGCGCAAATGCTGCCCGGCGGCATCGACCGGCGCGAGCACCATAAAGAAAATGCGGCATGGCTCGTTGTCCAGCGCGTCGAAGGATACGCCTTTGACACTGCGGCCGACCGCGAGAAGAATGTCTCCGAGGCCGGGAAGCTTGCCGTGCGGGATGGCGATACCGTCGCCGATGCCCGTGGTGCCCAGGCGCTCGCGCTCCATGAGCACGCGCGCGGCTGTTTCGGGATCAAGTTCCGGGTGTTCTGTTGCGAGCGGCGCAACCATTTCGGCGAGAACTTCCGCCTTGGTGGTTGCCTCCAGTTCCGCGAGAACGGACGTTGGCGCGAGATAGTCTCCAAGTTTCATGACGTGCGTCGAATTCCTCGTGTTGCGGCGACAGCCGTCGTTCGCGCCGCGGCGCGGGCGGGACCGCTTCCCTGCCCGCGCCGCCGTCGGCGAGTTTCCCCGATTCGCCCGCCGACTTAGAAGCCGGGATCGATCAGCCCGAATTCACGGTCGTTGCGGCGGTAGATGACGTTCAGCCGCTCCGTCTCCGCGTTCAGGAAGACCAAGAACTCGTAGTCCAGGCTTTCGAGTTGCATGGCCGCCTCCTCGACATCCATGGGCTTGGGGTCGAAATGGTCGGTTCCCACGATGCTCTTGGTTCTGGCGTCGCCCTCGCCCGTGAAGCTGATGACGTCCATGCGCACGGCCCTGGTTTCGGCCTTGCCGCCGCGTTTGTTCTTCTGCTTTTCGCGGATGCGTTTCAACTGGGCCAAAACCTTGTCCAGCACCATGTCGATGGTCGAATACATGTCCTCGGAGGATTCGTTGGCCGACAGGTGGAGGTTGTCATCGGAAACCGTGACTTCGGCCACCTGCCGGATCTTTTCCACGGAAAGGTTGACCTGCACCTCGGAATCCTCGGTGTTGGAAAGATATTTGGAAAGCTTCTCGAAGCGCTTGGCGGCGTAGTCCTTGAGGTGCTCGGAGGGATCGAAATTCTTGAAATTGAATGCAATGTTCATATGACGCTCCTTGCTGGAATTAAAAAATCTCTTTGCGCTTGCTCGAAGACGGAATGTTCAGCGCGGTGCGGTACTTGGCCACTGTCCGGCGGGCTATGTTGACCTGGAGCTTGTCCTTCAGGATGTCCACGATTTTTTCGTCGGACAGCGGCTGGTGGGAGTCTTCCTCGCCGATGAGTTGTTTTATCAACGCCTTGACGCTTTCGGAGCCCACCTCCGACCCGTCATCGAGCGTGAGGGCGGAGTTGAAGAAAAACTTGAGTTCGAAGGTTCCGTGCGGCGTGGCCACATATTTGTTGGTGGTGATACGGCTGACCGTGGATTCATGCATGCCGATGTCGTCGGCCACGTCCTTGAGGATCAAAGGCTTGAGATGTTTAACCCCCTCCTCGAAAAAATCCCGTTGGAACTTGACGATACTCTCCAGAACCTTGAACAGGGTGCGCTGACGCTGGTAGAGGCTCTTCATGAGCCACACGGCCGAGCGCATCTTTTCCTGGAAGTAATCCTTTTCCTTGCACTTCGCCCCTTGCAGGCAGTCCATGTACATGGAGTTGAGCTGCAACCGGGGCAGCCCTTCCTCGTTCAGGAGGATGACGAACTCGTCCTCGAACTTGTACACGTAGGCATCCGGGGAGACATAGACAGGCTCGCTGGTGCCAAAGCTCGATCCAGGCATGGGGTCGAGCGTCTGGATGATGTCCAGATACTCCTTCAACTCTTCGAGCGTCAGCTTGAACTTCCGGGCCAGCGGCTTATAGCGTTTCTTTTCTAGGTCTTCGAGGTGTTCCGAAATAAGGGAGACAAGGACGGGATCGTCGTAGCCGAGAGCCTCGACCTGCACGAGCAGACACTCGCGAGGATCGCGGGCGGCCACTCCCAGGGGGTCGAAGCGCTGCACGCGTTTGAGCACGCGCTCGACATCCTCGACGCCGGACTGCGTGATCTCTGCAATCTCCTCCACAGGGGAGGCCAGATAGCCGGAGGAATCGAGATTGCCCAGGATGTGTTCGGCGATCTCCATCTCCTGCTCGGTAAAATCGGAGAGACGGATTTGCCAGGCGAGATGGCCATCAAGCGAGTGCTTGCCCGTGAGCCGGGCCTCGAAGCCCTGACCCTCTTCGAGCGCCTCGTATTCACGCACCTGGGATTGGCGCGAGGCGCTGGCGAAGTCGCCCAGATAGTTGTCCCAGTCCGCCTCGCGGCGCAACGCGTTCTCATCGCCGGGCATCTCCCGCACGACATCATTTTGCGCAACTGGCTCGCGGCCCTCGGAATCCAGATTCGGCTCAGGCTCGTCGAATCCTTCCTCAAGGAAAGGATTCTCCATCAATTCCTGATTCACCGTCTCCACCAATTCCAGGCGGGAAAGCTGCAGGAGCTTGATGGCCTGCTGCAACTGGGGGGTCATGACCAGCTGCTGCGATAATTTGAGCTGCTGTCTGAGTTCGAGCGCCATGTATGCCTTTGTGCCGATGCGCGAGGACTCTTCAGCCCTTCACAGGGATGCGGCCGGGAGTCCGGAATTTTTTGAGCCGCAAATCGTACCTGCGAGTCCTTGTCGCCCGGCTGATTCTTATGGACAACATGCCACACTCGTCCTGCCCTTGCAACGGCTCAAGGCTTGTGTGGCAAGGTTTTTTCAAAGTTGGCACGAAAATTCCATTAAAGGCAGAACTCCTCACCCAGATAAACCTGCCGAGCGCGGGGATTGGCGGCGATTTCCTGCGGAGTGCCCGTAAGAATGATCGTGCCATCGAAGACGATGGACGCGCGATCGCAGATGGAAAGCGTCTCGCGCACGTTGTGGTCCGAGATGAGAATGCCAATGCCCTTGTCCTTCAGTCCCCGGATGATCTCCTTGATGTCGTCCACGGCCAGCGGATCGATGCCGGCGAAAGGCTCGTCGAGGAGGATGAACTTGGGGCTGCGGATGAGAGCCCGAGCGATCTCCAGGCGGCGGCGTTCACCACCGGAAAGATGCACGGCTCGTGATTTTTCCAAACGGCGAATGCCCAACTCGTCGAGCAGGGCGTCGCAGCGCATGCGCTGCTCCTTGCGCGAGAGATCCGTATGTTCCAGGATGATCTCCATATTTTGGCGCACGGTGAGCTTTTTGAAGATCGAGCTTTCCTGGGGCAGGTAGGAAAGCCCCTCCCTGGCCCGCAGATGCAGCGGCCAGCGGGTCAATTCGCGATCGTCGAGAAAGACGTGCCCAGAGGTCGGCTTGACCACGCCGAGCAACATGTAGAAAGTCGTGGTTTTGCCCGCCCCGTTGGGCCCCAGGATGCCGAAGACCTCGTTCTGGCCCAGGGAAAGCGAGACGCCCTTGACGACTTCCCGCTGGCCGTAGACCTTACGCAGTTCCCTGCCTTCAAGTCTGCTGGACATGCGTCAGTCGGCCTTCGGTGCGGAACCAGGGGACGGGCTGGTTGCGTTCTGTCCCTGCGGAGTCGGCCGGGCAGGCGCAAACTCATCGCCAGTGGTGAAGAATACAGCCTCGACGCGCTTCTTGCCGCCGAGCACTTCGCTTCGGTTGGTCTTTGAATAGAAGCGGATCACCTCGCCCACAACGCGGTTGGGGCCATCCACGATGACCGGGTTGTCCTCCATGGTCAGCACACCGTCGGCAACCACGAAGGTCGCCTTGCCGCTAAAGCCTTCCCGGCCTTGATGCAGCATGCGTACGTTGCCCACGGCGACCACGGTGCGGATCTCGGCGTCCTCGGCGGCAAGAGAAGGCCCCGTGCCCTCCTTGGCTCCGTCCTTGGGCGTCAGGTAGCCGGTCAGTTTGTCGGACCATATCTGCATCTCGCCGCGCACCACGTGCACCTGCCCCTCGAAGATGACCGTGTCGCGCTCCTGACTGTAGGTCAGTTTGTCCGCTGTGATGCGCGTAGGGACGCTCTCGGAGGCGGCCGCCGCCTGAGCAGAGGCGGAAAGCGGCGCGCCGAAGACGACGGCCAAGGCCACCATGACCATCCACAGCATATCCATGATATGATTACGCATTGTTGCCTCTATTGTCCCGTGCCAGGAGCGAATGAATCGCGCGAGGTCGTTACCCGAACGCCCTCGGGAGCGGTCATGTCCTGCGTCACGAGGTCGATCTCCAGACGCGGGGCATGCATGACCATGTCTCCCCGGTCCACAATGGCGTCTCCGGTGATGACGATGCGCCGTTCGGCGCCGAGATAGTCCAGTCTGTTTCCGGTGACCGTGACCTGCCCGTACGTGGCGATCACGTGCGGCGTCAAGACCATGGTGTTGGCGGCCTGGTCCACCTCGCCCTGCGGCGCCCGGATGACCAACATGGGCGTGGGCCCGTCCGCATAATAAGAAATGACGGGGTTCGTCAGCAATACCGTTCCTTTCTTTGAATCGTATCCGGCAGACTCGGAGACAAGCTCCCACAGCAGCGCCCCGGCTTCGCCTTGCGACAGGGTAATGCCCTTCGCCGAGACGTCAACGTTCAGATCTTTGGGAAGTTGTCCGATGAGATCGCGGGCCAGATCGATGTCGTCCTTGAAGAACTGCCAGCCCCAAAGACCCGCGCCCGCAAGCAGCGCAAGCAAAAGCAGCGCCAGGGAGAATTTTCTGCCCATCAGTCGCTCCAGGCCCGCCAGCACTCCGCATACTTGCCTTGGGCATCGAGGATGAAAGCGATGGCCTCGCGTGCGGCTCCATACCCACCCGAGCGAGACGAAACCCAAGCCGCGAGCGCCAGTATCTCGGGTTGGGCGTTGGACACGGCCATGGGCAGGCCCACGACACGCATGGCCGTGGCGTCGACCCAGTCGTCGCCCAGATAGGCGATCTGGGAAAGCTCAAGCGATTTGCGCGTGGCCATATCCATGATGAGGGAACGCTTTTCGACGTGTCCGGCGTGGTATTCGGCAATGCCGAGTTCGCGGACCCGCGAGGCTACGGCCGCATGATCCAGACCGGTGATGACCGCGACCTCTAGCCCCATGCGTTGCGCCAGCTTGATGCCCAGGCCGTCCTGAACGTGGAAGCGCTTCATGATCCGTCCATCGGCGTCGTAATAAAGGCCGCCGTCGGTCAACACTCCGTCCACGTCCAGCACGAGCAGGCGGATGTCGCGGGCTTTTTCAGTCGGCACGGGGCACGCTCCGCAGGGCGAGAAGTTCGCGCAAAAGGGGCTCGAGCCGGGCCAGCGGCCAGGAGTTGGGGCCGTCGCACAGCGCCTTGTCCGGATCGGGGTGAACTTCCAGGAAGAGCCCGTCCACGCCCGCAGCCACGGCCGCCCTGGCCAGGGTCGGCACGAACTCGCGCTGGCCGCCCGAGGCGCCTCCCTGCCCGCCCGGCAACTGCACCGAATGCGTGGCGTCGAAGACCACGGGGTGGCCCAAGGACTTCATGATCGGCACGGACCTGAAATCGACCACCAGATTGTTGTAGCCAAAGCTCGCGCCGCGCTCGGTCAGCCAGACCCGCCTGCCTCCCGCCTCGGCGAGCTTGGAGACCACGTTCTTCATGTCCCAGGGGGCAAGGAACTGGCCCTTCTTGACGTTGACCACCTTCCCGGTGGCTGCGGCGGCCACCAGAAGATCGGTCTGGCGGCACAAAAAAGCCGGAATTTGGAGCACGTCCGCCACCTCGGCCACAGGTGCGGCCTGCTCGGGCAGGTGGATGTCCGTGACGATCGGCAGGCCGGTCGCCTCGCGCGCCTCGGCCAGCCAGGAAAGCCCCGTCGTCAGGCCGGGTCCCCGAAAGCTCGTGATGGAGGTCCGGTTGGCCTTGTCGAAGGAGCTTTTGAAGATGGCCGTGATCCCCAGGCGTCCGGCGACCTCGGCCACGGCGGCCGCGACTTCGAGCGCCAGGGAGCGACTCTCCAGGGCGCACGGCCCGGCGATGAGGAACATCGCCTTGCGGCTTTTCTCGTACAGGTCGCCTGGCGCGGCGGGAGAGACCGTCACGACGCGCCCCCGCCTATTTCCGGCCTTTCATGAACCCGAAAGCGGCCTTGATGAACTCGCGGAACAGCGGGTGCGCCCGCATGGGACGCGACTTGAACTCGGGGTGGAACTGGCAACCCAGGAACCAGGGGTGGTCCTTGAGTTCGACGATCTCCACGAGTTCACCGTTGGGCGACGTTCCGGAGAAGACGTAGCCGTGCTTCTCCATGTCCGCGCGATATTTCTGGTTGAATTCGTAGCGATGGCGGTGGCGTTCGTGGATGGACTCCTCGCCGTAGGCCTCGAAGGCCTTGGTGTCTTTGGCCACGACGCACGGGTAGCTCCCCAGGCGCATGGTGCCGCCCAGGTCGGAGTTCTTGTCGCGCTTCTCCACGCACTGACTGCGAAAATCGAACCACTCGGTCATCAGGTAGATGATCGGGTCGGGGGTGTCGTTATCGAACTCCTCGGAATCGGCCCGGTCGATCGAAAGGACGTGGCGCGCGGCCTCGATGCAGGCGCACTGCATGCCAAGACAGATGCCAAAGAAGGGAATCTTGTTTTCGCGCGCGTGCCGGATGGCCTCGATTTTGCCCGGAATGCCTCGCGCACCGAATCCGCCCGGGACGAGCACGCCGTCCACATTCTTCAGGCGCTTGGCCACGTTGGAACGGTCCAGCTCCTCGGAATTGACGTACTCGAGGTTGACCTTGACCTCGTTGGCCACGCCGCCGTGGATCAGCGCCTCGTGCAGGCTCTTGTAGGCCTCCTTGAGGTCCACGTATTTGCCCACGATGCCGATGGTGATCTCGGCCTTGGGGTGCTCCATGCGGTGCACGAGTTGCTCCCAGGGCGCGAGATCGGCGTTCTTGGCAGGCAGCCTGAGCATGATGGCGATCTTCTGGTCCACGCCCTCGTGGTAGAATTTGAGCGGCACTTTGTAGATGGAATCCACGTCAACGGCCGAGAAGACCGCGTCGCGGTCCACGTTGCAAAAGAGCGCGATCTTGGCCTTGATGTCCGCGTCGAGTTCCCTCTCGGACCGGCACAGGATGATGTCGGGCTGAATGCCGATGCTGCGCAGTTCCTTGACGCTATGCTGCGTGGGCTTGGTCTTCAACTCGCCTGCCGCGCTGATGTAGGGCACGAGCGTCAGGTGGATGTAGAGGCAGTTTTCCTTGCCCAGGTCGCCGCGCATCTGGCGGATGGCCTCCAGGAACGGCTGGCCCTCGATGTCGCCCACGGTGCCGCCGATCTCGATGAGGGCCACGTCCTCGTCCGTGACCACGGAAAGGATGGCCCGCTTGATTTCGTCGGTGATGTGCGGGATGACCTGGACCGTGCCGCCCAGGTAGTCGCCGCGGCGCTCCTTCTGGATGACCCGGTTGTAAATGGAACCGGAGGTAAAATTGTTCTTCTGGGTCATGAAGACGTCAATATAGCGCTCGTAATGCCCCAGATCGAGATCGGTCTCGGCCCCGTCCTCGGTGACGTAAACCTCGCCATGCTGGAACGGGTTCATCGTGCCGGGATCGACGTTGATGTAGGGGTCGAGCTTCTGGATGGTGCATTTGAGGCCCCTGGCCTTGAGCAACGCGGCGATGGAGGCCGCGGCGAGGCCTTTGCCCAGGGACGACAGCACGCCGCCGGTGATGAAAATGAACTTGGTCTTCATGCAACTCCTCATGACTTTCCTGACGCGAAATTGATGACTGGATCGAACGCCCAACCCGCCGGATTGTATGCGGCAAAAATGGCCTTGAAAAGGGCTTTTTCCACCAAACCGCAACATGTCCGGCAAGCCTTGGTTGACGCCGTTTCCACCTGGCCTTATGGTGCGCCCGGACAGAATATGTCATGATTCGGGGAGTCTCCCCCAAAGATATCCCCAGGACACAGGAGTCGCGCCTTGCAAGCGGTCAACACCCTCGTCATCACCGGTCACGGCACCAACTGCCACAAGGAATCCGCGCACGCGGCGCGCCTCGCCGGGGCCGACCGCGCGGACGTGGTCTTCTTCTCCGACCTGCGCGCGGGCCGCGTGAAGCTGGCGGACTACAACCTCCTGATCTTTCCCGGCGGATTCCTGGACGGCGACGACCTGGGCGCGGCCCAGGCGGCCGCGCTTCGCTGGCGCTACATGGCCGACGCCGAGGGCAGGCCCCTGGTCGAGGACCTGAAAAGCTTCTTCGACGACGGCGGGCTGATCCTCGGCATCTGCAACGGCTTCCAATTGCTGGTCAAGCTCGGGCTGCTGCCCGCGATCGGCGGCGACTATTTCCAGCGCACGGCATCGCTCTCCAACAACGACTCGGCCCGCTTCGAGGACCGTTGGGTGTGGCTTGCCGCCAACCAGAAGAGCCCGTGCGTCTTCACCAAGGGGCTCGACCGCCTGTACCTGCCCGTGCGCCACGGCGAGGGCAAGCTCGTCTTCGAGGACGACGCGGCCATGCGCGCCGCGATGGGCGCGAACCTGCACGCCCTGTCCTACGTGCACCCCGAAACGGGTCTGCCCACCGAGGAATATCCCTTCAATCCCAACGGCTCGCCCCACGGCATCGCCGGGCTGACCGATCCCTCGGGCCGCATCCTTGGGCTCATGCCCCACCCCGAGGCCTTCAACCACCCCACCAACCATCCCAACTGGACGCGCGGCGCGAGCGATCCGCTCGGCGTGAGCCTGATAGAGGGCGGGGTGCGCTTCCTGAAGGACGGCTGATTGGCCGAATCATCCGGCATCCCGGTGCACATGGCTTCGCGTCCCGCGCCCCCCTCCCCGCCTCCGGGCTGGTCCTCCTGGGATGATCCGATGGCCCTGGCCCTGGCCGAGGCCGCCGCTGGCGCGGCGGCGGGCGAGGTGCCGGTGGGCGCGCTGCTCCTGGCCCAGGATGGCACCGTTCTCGCCCAGGCGCACAACGCCTCGATCGGCCTCAACGACCCCACGGCCCACGCCGAGGTGCGCTGCCTGCGCCAAGCCGCGCAAACGCTCGCCAACTACCGCCTTTCGGGCACAACCCTGGTCGTCACGCTCGAACCGTGCATCATGTGCCTTGGGGCGCTCGTGCACGCGCGGGTGCGGACGGTGGTCTTCGGCGCCACCGACCCCAAGACCGGGGCCTTCGGCTCGCGGCTCGACGGCCCCGCCCTGCCCTTCCTCAACCACCGCATCCAGGTGCTCGGCGGCGTGCTGGCCGAGGAGTGCGGCGCACTGCTCACGGATTTTTTCCGCTCGCGCCGGACCTGACGGACGACCGCGGCGGCCCCGGCGAATGCCTAAGGATTTTTTCCGCCCGCGACACGCCCGACGTCACCCCAGGCTTGACGCCGCCCCCTACTTGCAGGTATCAACCATGCCCTTCCGCAGGGAAACGCGGAGAGGTAGCGAAGTGGCCGTAACGCGCCCGACTCGAAATCGGGTTGTCGGTGATGAGCCGGCACGTGGGTTCGAATCCCACCCTCTCCGCCATTTTCATCTATTCTGTTCGATACGATTCCCCTTGGCAGCATGAACGCTCGTCAGCGACGGACGGCTAGTCATCAGCCGTTTGCCGTCGGGCACTGTCCAAGGCCGCGTGGCGCCCCCTCCCCTTGACCCGTGGCGCGCGGCGGCATACGAGACTCCCCGCATGGCACTCATCAGCGTTTCCGACCTCTCCATGTCCTTCGGCGGGCCGCTTCTGCTCGACCGCGTCTCCTTCCAGATCGAGGAAGGACAGCGCGTGTGCATCGTCGGCCGAAACGGTGAAGGTAAATCCACCCTCCTGCGCCTCTTGAGCGGCGACCTTGAGCCCGATTCGGGCCGGGTCTCGCGCGCCACGGGACTTCGGGTTGCGCGCCTCTCGCAAAAGGTGCCCGAGGATCTGCACGGCACGGTCCACGAGATCGCGACGGAGGGGCTGGGCGAGGCAGGCAGGCTGATCGCGGACTATCACCGCGCGAGCCGCGAGGTGGCGCACGGCGCGGACCCGACCGGCCTGGCCGAGATCGGGCAGGCCCTTTCCGAGCACGGCGGCTGGGAGACCCTGCAAAACATCGACACCGCCATCTCGCGCCTGGGCCTGGACCCCGAGGCGCGCTTCGAAGAGCTTTCCGGCGGGCTCAAGCGCCGAGCGCTCCTGGCCCGCGCGCTTGCGGGCGACCCGGACGTGCTCCTGCTCGACGAGCCGACCAACCACCTGGACATCGACTCCATCGCCTGGCTGGAGGAGTTCGTACTGCGCCGCGTGCGAACGCTGGTCTTCATCACCCACGACCGCATGTTCCTGCGCCGCATCGCCACCCGCATCATCGAGCTCGACCGGGGACGCCTGGCCGACTGGTCCTGCGACTACGACACCTTTCTCGCCCGCAAGGAGGCCCTGCTCGAAGCCGAGGAGAAGAACTGGGCCGAATTCGACAAGAAGCTGGCCCGCGAAGAGGCCTGGATTCGCCAGGGCATAAAGGCCCGACGCACCCGCAACGAGGGCCGCGTGCGCGCTCTCAAGCGCCTGCGCGAGGAACGCCGCGCCCGACGCGAGCGCCTGGGAACGAGCAAGATCGTCGTCCAGGACGCGTCACCCTCGGGAAAGATCGTGGCCGAGGCCGTGGGCGTGTCCTTCGCCTACGACGAGAGGACGATTTTCCGGGATCTCGACCTGACCATTATGCGCGGCGACAAAGTGGGACTCATCGGCCCCAACGGCGCGGGCAAGACCACGCTCATCCAGGTGCTGCTCGGCCGCCTTGCGCCCAGCACGGGCACGGTCAAGCTCGGCACGCGCCTGGAAGTGGCCTACTTCGACCAGCACCGCGAACAGCTCGACCCGGCCAAAACCGTGCGCGAGAGCATCGCCGACGGCAACGACACCGTGACCGTGAACGGCGAGCCGCGCCACGTGATGGGTTATCTCAAGGATTTCCTCTTCCCGCCCGAGCGGGCCATGAGCCCGGTCGGCGTGCTCTCTGGCGGTGAACGCAACAGGCTCTTGCTGGCGCGGCTCTTCACCCGGCCCTCCAACGTGCTGGTCATGGACGAACCGACCAACGACCTGGACGCCGAAACCCTGGAGCTGCTCGAAGAGCGGCTCATGGAATACTCGGGCACGGTGCTCGTCGTGAGCCACGACCGCGCCTTCCTCAACAATGTCGTGACGAGCACCATTGCCTTCGAGGCCGATGGCCGCGTGGCCGCATACGTGGGCGGCTACGACGACTGGCTGCGGCAGCGTCCGGTCCCGGCCGCACCGGCTGAAGGCCGCGAACGCACGAAGAATTCTGACCTCGCCAACGCCGAGCCCGGCAAGGGCGGGCAGCAAGCCGAGGCGAACCGAATCAGGCCGCGAAAGCTGAGCTTCAAGGAGCAGCGCGAACTGGACGAGCTGCGTGCTGAACTCGGCGAACTTCCTTCCAGGATAGAGGCACTAGAGGCGGATATCGAGGCTGCCCATGCGCGCCTTTCCGACCCGGACCTGTACCGGCAGTCGAGCGACATCGTTGCCACAGCCCAAAATCGCCTGACCGAGCTCGAAGCCGCGCACGCCGAAACCTTCGCCCGCTGGGAAGCCGTGGAAACCCGGCTAGCCGAACTCGACGCCACGAACTGACGAATTCCGCCGCCGCATGCCCACTCATCGGGCATACGATCCTCCCTCCACACCGTGCCGACTTTTCAGTTCCAGTGTCATTGTACCGGGGTATCCCCTCCTGAACGGGAATTCGGCTCATACAGCCCCCTATTCCTTGACCCTGTAGGGTCTTCTGGTACAGTGTGCACACACGCCAGGAGGTGCTTCCTCATGCCGGACAGCTTCTCGCCCCTGCTCCGCGGGGTGCTCGCGCTGCTGCTTCTCGCGACCGCCGCCTGCGGAACGGGCCCCACGGAAGAGGAGAGCCCCAGCCGCACACCCGGAGTCACGACGACCGAAATCCGCATCGGTTCCTCGCTGGCGCTCTCTGGACACGCCGAATATCTGGGCATCCAGACCCTACGGGGCGCACTCTCCTACATCAACTACGTCAACGAAACCGGCGGCGTGCACGGCCGCATCATCAACGTCATCGCCTACGACGATGCCTACGACCCCACCCGCTGTCTGGTGAATACGCAGCGGTTGATCATCGAGGACGACGTTTTCGCCCTCTTCTGCTATGTCGGCACACCTACCACAGCAAAGATCCTGCCACTGATCGAACAGGCGCGCATCCCGCTGGTGGGCATGTTCACAGGCGCCAACGCCCTGCGCGAACCGTTCAATCCGTATCTGATGAACGTGCGCGCGTCGTACTATCAGGAAACCGAGGCCGCCGTGCGCCACATGGTGGAAGACCTGGGCCTGACGCGCATCGCCGTCTTCTACCAGTACGACGCCTACGGCTTCGATGGCCTCACCGGCACCGAACTCGCCCTGCGCAAACACGGCCTGACGCCAGTGGCACGCGGCTCCTACATCCGTGGCACCATGGACATCGCCGATGGCCTGGACCGCATCATCCGTTCGGGCGCGCAGGCCGTGGTCATGATCGGCACCTACGACCCGTGCGCAAAGCTGGTTCAAGAGGCCCGGCGCAAGGGCTTTGATCCGCTCTTTTACACTGTCTCCTTCGTGGGCGGCGAGGAACTCGGCCGCCGTCTGGCACACGACGAGGACGCCTTGGTGATCCTCTCCCAGGTCGTGCCGCCGCCGGACCTCGTACGCCCGGCCCGCTTCGGCGCCGGCGACCCCGGCTATGCCGCGCTGCTGGCCAAGTACTACCCCGGTGACACACCGAATTTCATTGGGCAGGAAGGTTATTTCAACGCCATGGTTCTTGTGGAGGGATTGCGCCGCGCGGGCCGCGACCTGACGCGCGACGCCTTTCTACGCGCCATGGAAAGCCTGAAGGAATTCCCTTTGGCGGAATCTCTCACGGTTTCCTTCAGCCCCACGGACCACCAAGGGCTCGATCGCGTTTATTTCACCCGCTTGCGTAACGGCGAATTCCGCCTCGTCACTGACTGGGGAGAAATCGCGCGCATTCTGGCCGAAAAGGCTCCATTGGATAATCCAGGGAACCAAGCCGATTCAGCGGACGGCCCGGCGCACATTCTTCCTGAACCGCCGCACAGCGAGACGCCCCGCGTCACCCCGGAGAAGGGGCTATGAAATTCTTCGGCAGCATAAGCCTTTCCAAAAAGATATTCATCACCACCCTTGCCTTCATTCTTCTCGTCTCGGGCATCATCGCCCTGCTCGCACGCTGGATTCTCGTCTCGAGCCTCACAGTGGAACTCGAACACCGGGGCACGGCCATCGCGCAAAGTCTTTCCGACCGGGCGCGCAGCCATATCCTGGACAATGACATCCCGAACCTCGTCAGCCTCGCGTTCGATGCAGCCTATCTCGGCGAACGAAGGGATCTCGTTTCCTACATCTTCATCACCGACCCCGAAGGAGACCTGCTGGCCCACACGTTCACCCGCCAATTTCCCCACGAACTGCACGGCATCCCCGCGCCGACCACTGAAACCGCACGCACCGTGCGCGACATGGTCGTGGCCGGTCTTCCGGTCTTCGACATAGCCGTGCCCATCACCGAGGGCATCTACACCATCGGCTCGGTACATGTGGGCCTGAACAAGCGCCACATCGAAAATCTCGTGGCCAAGCTCCGAATCACCTTCCTTGGCTTCATCTCGATGGTCATTGTGGCCGTCTTCTTCATTTCGCTGCGCATCGCCAACTACATAACCATGCCCATCGCCAAACTCACTCGCATATCCGACGAACTTTCGCGCGGCAATTTCGACATTTCCGTCGATCTCGAAGGATCGGACGACGAGTGGAAGCCCCAGGAATGTCCGGCGTACCTGAACACCGACCTGCCCTGCTGGCACTTCGATCAGGCATCGAGCGTCGGAGAACTGGACGAAACGCAGGCCGCGAATCTGCGCACCTGTCGGCAGTGCCGTTTCTATCGCAAAGTGCCCGGCGACGAGGTGCAGCAACTCGCCAACTCCTTCCGCAACATGGTCTGGAGCATCAAGCTCTACCGACGCCGTCTGCGCGAGTCCGAAGAAAAGTACCGTTCCCTGTTCGTCTCCGGCCCCGACCCCATTGTGGTTGTGGACGCCCACACTTTCGAAATACTCGACGCCAATCCCAGGGCGGAAGATGTCTATGGATACACTCGCGAGGAATTGTCACGCATCCCTTACACCGCCCTCGATCCGGATTTCGCCAGCCAATGCCTGGTCCGCATCGATGCGATGACCGAGCAGGGCAACTCCTGCGTCTACTGCTCCAAACTCATCCATTATCGCAAGGACGGCGTACCCATCTACGTCAACTTGCATGCCTGCCCGATCAGCTACAAGAACCGCCAAGCGCTGATTATTGCCTCGGCCGACGTCACCGAAATGATCGAAAAGGATGCCCAACTCATCCAGGCCAGCAAGATGAAGACCCTGGGCGAGATGTCCGCCGGCATCGCCCACGAGTTGAACCAACCGCTGAACGCCATCAAGATGGGCAGCGACTTCCTGACCATGCTCTCCGAAGAGGATACCCCGGTCACGCCTACACAGCTTCGCCCCATCACCAGTGAGATCAGCCAACAGGTGGACCGGGCCACAGACATCATTAATACCTTGCGGGCCTTCGGCCGCAAGGCGGACATGATCCGTGAACATTTGAACGTCAACGACTCCATCCGCGGCGTCCTGAAAATCGTCGGGCATCAACTCTCGCTCGCGGGCATCGAAACCAGCCTCGAACTCGCCGAGCCCTTGCCGCCGATCCTGGCCCATGACAACCGCATTCAGCAGGTGCTCTTTAATCTCGTCACCAACGCGCGCGACGCCATCGCCAAGGCCCCGGCCCCGCCCGAAGACGGACACCGCATAACCCTGCGCACCCTGGTTCGCGACGACAAGGTGCTGGTCCAAGTGCAGGATACAGGCGTGGGCATCCCCGAAAGCGTACGCGGCAAGATATTCGAACCGTTCTTCACGACCAAGGAGACAGGCCAGGGTATGGGCCTTGGACTTTCCATCTCATATGGCATCGTCAAGGATTACGGCGGTGACATCCGCATTGAAAGCGAACCGGGCCGGGGAACGCTCTTCGAGCTGTTTTTCCCGGCCGCGAGAAAGGCCATCGGAGCAATGAAATGACGAAAATACTGGTCATCGACGATGAACGTCCGACCCTGGGCATGTTCCACCTCTTTTTGGAAAAATACGGCTACGAGGTGCTCACGGCCGAAAACGGTCAAGAGGGCCTGGACATCTATGAGACCGAAAAGCCGCCCATCATCCTCACGGACATCAAAATGCCCGGCATGGATGGGATCCAGGTTCTCTCCCGGATCAAAGAAGTAAACCCCCTGGCCGAAGTCATCGTCATAACCGGTCACGGCGACATGGATCTGGCCATCCGGGCCCTGAACCTCGACGCCACCGACTTCATCAACAAGCCCATAAAAAAAGAAGAACTGGATGCCGCACTCCAGCGCGCCGAGGAGCGCATCCGCTTGGCCCAGAACCAGGAAGACGAAGTTCGCGTCCAAACACAAGGCCAAATCATGGTCATCGACGTGCGCGGCAACGTCACCTCGCGCTCCGAGGCCGCCCTTCTGGATGCCTACCGACAAGCGCAAGGGAAAGGCTCGGGCATCCTGCTACGCTTTTCCGAGAACGCCTCCATCAACGGAGCCGGGATCGCCATCCTCACGCAACTGCTGCTCGATTGCAGGGCCAAGGAGATCCCCACCGCCGTCACCGGCCTTTCGGAGAATTTCCGGCGGGTCTTCGGGATCGTTGGCCTTGCCACGCTCACGGAAGTATTCAATTCCGAAGACGAGGCCATCCGCTCCCTCAACGCTTGAATAGGAGGCAGCATGTCACCCGTCATCCAAACCACACGTCGCTGCTTCACATTCGTCGCGGCCCTTGCCTTGGCGATGTTCGCCATGACAGCTGGCTCGCTTGCGCCAAGCGCCAACGCCGCCGAGTTGCCCAAAACGGGCGACACCCTGCCCGCCTTCACCATGCCTGGCCTCGACGACACCAAGGAGGCGGCCTATCTGGGCGTGCCTGCGGGCAAACCCTTCGGGTTGAAGGATATCAAGGCGGATTTTGTGATCTTCGAGATCATTGGCGTCTACTGCCCCCAATGCCATGAACAGACGCCAGGCATGAACGATCTCTTTCGCCGTCTGCGCCGGGCAAAGCTCGACGGAAAGGTCAAGATGATGGCCCTGGCCGCTGGCGGCTACCCCGCCGAAATCGCCTTTTTGCGCGAACAATCGGCCTACCTCTTCCCCATCGTCGCGGACCAGGATTACAGTGTGCACAAAGTTCTCGCGGAACCCCAGACGCCATTCACCATGATCGTCGATAAAAAGGGCGTGGTGCATTTCGCCTACCTGGGAATCATCCGCGACATCGACGGCCTGTTCAGGACAATCTCTGAAATGGCGGACAAATAACCGCGTCGAGCGCCTGTCATGCACGACTCTGCGGACAAGAACGACGACCTCGCCAGAGCGCACTTCCAAAGCCGCACGCTCTACGAGCTTTTGTGCGAGCTCGATCGCGCCGATGACGCCTCGGAGCTTGCCCGCATCTTCCTGCCCTTCGCCATGGGATCGCTGGGCGTTGTCTCGGGGTTCGTGGTTCTTCGAGGCATTGAAGAAAATGCCTGCGGCGTCGAGTTCAGGGGATTGCAAGGCGATGACGCCAGACTCCGGGAAGGCTGCCTCGAACTTCTAGACAAAATATTCCCCCCCGGCGAGGCCAAGAAGGTCGAAGACATCCTGCCCGTGGTCCTGCACGGCCCGCATCTGGCGCGCGAGTTCCTGCTGCCCCCCGGCACCTGTCTGCTCATGGGCATCGTCGTCGCTCGGGACATCCGCGCCGTGGTGGGCTTCGGCCCAAGGCTCACTTCCGACCATTACGGCGACGAAGAGCTTTGGCTGCTGCAAAGCATGGCCCGCCATTTCGCCCTGGCGCTCAGGCGCGGACACGACGCTCGACGCATCCGGGCCCTGAACGAAAATCTATCACGGCAGAACGTCGAGCTCGAAAAATCCCTGGCGGCCATGGAAACGGCCCGCAACATGGCAGACCACCAGGCATTTCTCCTCGGCTCACTCTTCCAGGCGGCCAAAGACATGTCGGCATGTCTCGATGCCGAAAGCCTCGGAGCGGCCTTTCTGCTGCACGCCATGGGCGCGGAGTCCGCGCCCGGCGGATTCGTCGCCGTCTTCGACGAGCACGCGGGCTCCGAGCATCTGACCACGCGCGGTCTTTCTCCCTCCGACGCCGAATTCCTTTCCTCACCCGAAGGGCGCAAACTTCTCCTCGGCCTTTTCGTGGCCCAGAAGGACCGACTTCCGCGTCACATGGAATCCCAGGCCGTGGAAAACCCCGCGCTTCTCGAAGGCCTCCCCGGCCCGCCTGCCCAGGTGCTGCTCTTCGCCCTCGACGCCGAATGTCGCGGAGTGATGGCTCTCCTGCCCCGGCTCTCGCCTGGAACGCCGGGGGAAGGCGACCGCAACCTGCTCTCCTCGATGACCGCCACATTTCTGAGCGCTCTGGGACGCACGCGCGCCCATGAAGATTTGGCCAGGCTCAACCGCGACCTTGAAGCCGCGAACGCGGAGCTGCGCGCAACCATTGAGGAACTTCGCTCCGCACGGGTCGAGATCGGCCTCCTGGCAGAAGCACGCGACCGCATCCTCAATCTCGCTAGACGAGGCATTTCACGCGCCGGCCGCATCGCCCCGGCCGACTTCATGCTCATCTTTCTCGTCAGCATAAGTCTGGCAGTTCTCTTCAACGTATCCAACCCCGGAGGCATACCGCTTGCGCCGCGCCCTCTGCTCGAACCCGCGCCGAACTCGATAGCAGCCCTGGAAGCCGCCGCACTGGTCGCTTCGGGCGAGGCCGTGCTGCTCGACGCCCGCCCGCCGGAGTTCTTCAACGAACAACGGATCTCGGGAGCCCTGAACGCCCCGGCCGGGCTCTTCGACTTCGTCTACGCGATGCGGCTGGCCGACGTCGATCCAGACGCGCCGATCATCATCTACGGCCGCACCGTCAGCATGCTCTACGACGCCGAAGTCGCCCTGAAGCTCGGCGATCTCGGCCACCACGCGGTCTATGTGCTTAAGGGAGACTTCGAGGACTGGCACGCTGCAGGTCTTGCGGTCGAGGGACAACCATGAAAACCCTGATTGCTCTTCTCCGCCATCCCGCGCTCGCCCTCGCCTTCCGCCTCTACCTCGGCGGGCTGTTCATAAGCGCCGCCATGTACAAAATAAATTATGCTGCGGAGTTCACCACGACCATCGCCAGCTACCGCATGGCCCCTTGGTGGAGCGTAAACATTCTGGCGCTTTTCATGCCTTGGCTCGAACTGGTGAGCGGCGTTCTGCTCGTGGCTGGCTTCCGGGTCAAGGCTGCGGTATCCGTCATCGCTGGTCTCATCGTCCTGTTCACCATCGGCATCGTGGTCAACCTGCTGCGAGGCGCGGCCATCAGCTGCGGCTGCTTCCACACCATTGACGACCCCATCAGTTGGTGGACCGTGGCCCGCGACCTGACATGGCTCGGCATGGCGGTGCACGTCTACTTCTTCGACCGCTACCTGCAGATCGACCGGGCCCTCGTTCGCGACTTGAAGGAGATCGGCACATGACCCGCAAATCTCTCGTCATAAGTCCTCTGCTCGTCGTCGCGCTTCTCCTTGCCCTTGGTTGTGCGCGGACCGGAGTCTCTGATTTGGCGGGGCGCTGGGAAGCGAAAACCGAAACCGGAGTCGTGGTGCTGATCCTGAACGAGGATGGCAAGGGAGCGTGGCGCACGGAAATGGACGAAGTGACCTTCAGGTGGTCCGTGCGCGACGGTCGGCTCATGCTGCACGCCAAAAGTGGCGGCGTGGTCGCTGCGGCTTTGCCCGTCGAGGGAAGGCTTGAACTGGACCTGCCCAGCGTGGGGACATTGCGGTTCACTCGGGTGGAACGCGGAAAATAAAATGAGCCGGAGGGTGGTTGGACCCTCCGGCTCGGCTGGATGGTCTTCCGCCATCGCGGTTCGGCGGTTGACCCTGGAGGGGAGAGATGTGGCCGGGAGCCCGAAGGCTCCCGGCCGGTTTTTCTAGACGCCGGTGAACGGCTTCGCCAGTCCGGCGAACAGCGACCGCCGGGACAAGGGCCCGGAGGGGACGCTCGCTTCGGCCACGGCGAAGGAATGGTACAACGCCGGATCGTAGGGGAAGAGGAAGATGACCCGGACGGTGTCGGGGTTGCCGAGTACCGCCTTGGGGAACTGCTTCTTCACTTCGGCCAGACGCGCGTTGGCCATTTGCAGGATCTCGTCACGATCCCCGAAACGCATGGCCGACGTGGGACACGACTGGACACAGGCCGGAAGCAAGCCGTTGTGCACCCTGTCGATGCACATGTCGCACTTGCTCCACAATCCCGAATCCTCGCACTGACGCGGAATATTGTAGGGACACAATTCCTCGCCCTGCATTCCCTCGATGGCCTTGGTGGCGTCGGTGAAGAGCACCGCGCCGGTCATCTCATCGATATGCACGGCATTTTCGTCGAAGGCGTCGCCCATCATCTTGCAGGGCGGCTCGGTGCAGTGGCGGCACTGATCGGGCATGAACAGCCAATCCAGCTTGCCGTCGACCACGACCTCGTTGAAACGCACGAGTTTGTAGGTGATGAATTCCAGATCCTTCGGGTTCTGGTGCGATCCCCAGTTGGCGGTTTCGCCTGCGGGCAACTTGTGCCATTGTTTGCAGGCCACCTGGCATCCCCTGCACGCGGTGCAGCGGGTCAGGTCAACGAAGAAGCTCTTACCCATGGTCTGCCTCCTTACGCCTTCTTGACGTTGACCATGAAGGCCTTGGTTTCGGGAATGCCGGTGTTCGGATCACCCACGGAAGCCGTCAGGATGTTGGCCGAGTCGCCGCCATTCTTGGGGTAGAGCCATCCGTAGTGCCACGGGAAACCGACCTGGTGCACGACCTGACCGTCGATCGTGAAAGGCTTCAGACGCTTAGTCACGATGGCGATGGCCCACATGGAGCCGCGCTGACAATCCACGATCACCTTGTCACCGTTTGCAATGCCGCGCATCTTGGCCAACTCCTCGCTCAACTCGCAGAACATCTGCGGTTCGGCTTCGAGCAGCCAATCGGTGTAGCGGGTCATGAGGCCCGTCTGCCAGTGCTCGGTGACGCGGTACGTCGTGCCAACGAAGGGGTACCTCGGGTCGCAGACGGCCTTCTTTTCCTCGGAGAAATGCAGCGCCGTGGGGTTGTGCAACTGCTTGGAGAAGGGATGCGACGCGATGGGGCACTCCATGGCCTCGTAATGCTCGGGGAACGGGCCGTCGGCGGCGCCGGGGCCGTAGAGTTGGGCCATTCCCTGCGGCCGCATGATGAACGGATGCTTTTCGCCGGGCTTCCAGCCGCCGTCGGGCACGTCGCCCACCCATTTGGAGCCGTCCCACTCGATGACGGCCTTGTTCGGGGCGAAGGGCTTGCCCTCGGCGTTGACCGAGGCACGGTTGTAAATGATACGGCGGTTGACCGGCCAAGACCAAGCCCACTTCGGGTACAGGCCAATCTTGGCCTGCATCGGGCTCTGCTCCTTGCTGCGCCGGGCAGACATGTTGCCGTCTTCGGTATATGAGGCACAATAGATCCAGTTGCCCGACGAGGTCGAACCGTCGGCCTGGAGCATGGCAAAGCTCGGCACAAGGGTCCCGGCTTTGTAGGTCTTGTCGCCGATGGTCACGTCCTTCAGGAAGTAACCGTTGATGGCCTTGGCGACCTTGTGCGGATCGAAGTCGTGATGGTCGTTCCCGTAGTCCCAGTAGACGTTCTTGATGGGGTCGGGGAACGCGCCGCCGTCCTTTTCGTACAGCGCCTTCACCTTCTTCATCAGCACCATGATGATGTCGCCGTCGGGCATGGTGTCGCCCAGGGGCTTGGGCCCCATGTAACGCCACTGCATCCAGCGGCCAGAGTTGGTGATGCTGCCCTCCTTCTCGATGGCCACGGCGCAGGGCAGGAAGAAGACCTCGGTCTTGACCTTCGAGGGATCCATGTCAGGTCCCTTCCAGAAGGAGCCGGTCTCGTTCTCGAAGATGTTCACGTTGACCAGCCAGTCGAGCTTGGTCAACGCCTCACGGGTCTTGTTCGAGTTGGCGCCGCTGCACGCCGGGTTCTGGCCCCAGGCGAAGAAGCCTTGGAACTGCCCCTGCAACATCTTGTCGAACATCACCAGCCAGGAATAATCCTTGGAAGAGAGCGTCTCGAGCTTGGGCATGTAGGTGTACGCGGTCTCGATATCCACGTCCCGCCACATAGCCTTGAGCAGACTCGCGATGTACTTGGGCGTGTTCTGCCACCAGTTGGCGCTCTTGGGATCGTTGCTGACCGGGGTGGCGGCCTTCACGTAATCGGCCAGGGTGGGTTGCGCGGCCAAGGGCGTGCGCATGTAGCCCGGAATGATGTGGAACAGGAGTGCCTGGTCCGTGGAGCCCTGCACGTTGGATTCGCCGCGCAGCGCGTTGACGCCGCCGCCGGCCATGCCCATGTTGCCCAGAAGAGTCTGGATGATGGACATGGTGCGGATGTTCTGTACGCCCGTGGTGTGCTGGGTCCAGCCCATGGCGTACATGATGGTGCCCGACTTATCGGGCTTGCCGGTGGCCGCGTAGGCCTCGTACACCTTGACCAGATCCTTCTCGGGAGTGCCGCTGACGCGCGAGACGGTCTTCAGGTCGTAGCGCGCGTAGTGCTTCTTGAGAAGCTGGAACACACAGCGGGGGTTTTGAAGCGTGGGGTCTTTCAGGGGCTCGCCATCAGGGCCGAGTTCAAAGTTCCACTTCGACCGGTCGTAATTGCCGGTCTTCTTGTCAAGGCCGGAGAATACGCCGTCCTTGAACTCGAAGTCCTTGCCCACGATGAAGGACGCGTTGGAATAGTTGTTAACGTAATCCTTGAACCACAGATCCTTGTCCAAGATGTACTTGATCATGCCGCCCAGGAAAGCGATGTCCGCGCCCGAACGGATCGGAGCGTAGATGTCGCACTTGGCGGAAGTTCTGGTGAAACGGGGGTCCACGTGAATCAGAGTGGCGCCGTTATCCTTGGCGCGCATCACCCACTTGAAGGAGATGGGGTGGTTCTCGGCCGGGTTGGCGCCCATCATGAGCACGCAATCGGCGTTCTTCAGATCGATCCAGTGGTTGGTCATCGCGCCGCGTCCGAACGACTCTGCCAGAGCCGCAACAGTAGCGCTGTGTCAGATACGTGCCTGGTGTTCGATGAACACTAGGCCCAGGGCGCGGAGGAACGTCTGGTAGATCCAGCACTCCTCGTTGTCCATGGCGGCCGAGCCAACGCTGGCCATGCCCTCGGTGCGGTTGACGACCTGCCCCTTGGCGTTGGTCTTGACGAACGTCTTGTCGCGGGTTTCCTTGATGCGGTGGGCGATGCGATCGAGCATCCAATCCCAGGACATGGGCTCCCAGCGATCGGAGTACGGAGCGCGGTACATGGGGGTCAGGACGCGCTTGTCGTTCTCGGCCAGTTGCCAGAGCGACGCGCCCTTGGCGCACAGCGAACCCTCGTTGATCGGATGGTCGGGGTCGCCCTCGACGTTGATAGCCCGGCCAGAGCCGTCCTTCGCAGTGTGGACGATCAAGCCGCAACCCACGGAACAGTAGCAGCAAACCGAAGTCGTTTCCTTGGCCCAGCGGGTCTTGAGCAGCTGAGCCTGGGCCGCGGTGGGCGAAAGGTCGAAACCAAGCCCCCCGAAGGCCGCTCCGGCAGCTGCAACTCCGCCGAGTTTGAGGAAGTCGCGCCTACAGACCTTCATCACGTGCCTCCTTTTGTGGTTGGCGGTCAAGAACCGCAGCATTCCCGCCCAAGCATCACCTGCAGGGCATACCCGTGGGCGATGGGATGGCCGGGAACGGGCCGACGTTCAATCAGAGGTCTCGCCTTTTGGATGCGGCGGACTCGCATCGCGACAGCCCGGGCGGCCACCGGAGCTAGGTCGAACCCCAACCCGGCGAACGGAAGGCTTGCAGCGTGCTTCGCTCTTTCCATGCGGCACTCCCCTGGTCCATCACGCTTCGGCACCATGCCGATGCGTCGTTCCAAAATGGCTGTTATGACAGGGATGCGTCAGGGAAATGGAAATGGCAAAACAATCAGGATTGCGCGAAGTCTGGCACCAGGGCGCAGAGACGGTCGGCCAAAAGAGGGAAGAGATCCTCGCCCCGATGGTTGTACCGGAACTCCAGTTCCTTCAGATAGAGCGGGAAGCGGCGCGGGGTCACGCCGTTGAAACGACGAAGGCGGGTACGGGCGAAGGCCCAGAAACTCCCCGAGAGCGAATCCACGTAGGCGCTCTTACCCCGGATGTTGACATAGTTGAAGGTCAGACGGTCGTCGCCGCAGAACATCAGCGCGTCGTATCGCTGGAAGCGGTCCGTATAAACGATGTTGCCCATGCGCGTCAGCTTGAGGCTGAAGTGCAGGTTGAAGTGCAAGACGTTCTCCGCCTGCACATGTGGCAAAAGATCGATGAAGACCCAGCCGTTCTTTTCGATGATTCCGAAAACAGGATAGCGGTTTACGGCCGCATGCGCTTCCTCTTCCGGGGTGTCCGTGAGTCCCAGGTCTATTCCGGAAGACGGATGCAGAAGCTGCGGCGCGTCCAGCGCCCCGGCCAAAATGGCGAAACGAAGCGTGGTCATGGCCTTGTACACGGTGTTGTAGGACAGTCTGAGTTCCGGAGCCATCCGGTTGGCCGTGAGCTCCAATTCGAAAAGCTTGAGCAGCCGCAGCCAGTCGCGGCAGGAAAGACCGCCCCGATTAACGAAACGTCTTGTAAATTCATGAAAAGTGTAACGGCACCCGCCGCAACGCAGGCGCTGGTCTGCCAGGCGGTAGAGCCGCTGGCACGCGCAGCGCGGGCAGCGCGGCTTGGAGCCGTTCAGGCAGCGTTTGAGGAGATAGCGCCGGGCGGCCTGCTCGCTCCTGACGTGGCGTTCGTATTCGACGAGATCCATGCCGGCCGTCCGTTACCCGCCTATGGAGGCCATCCGCTTCAAGGCCACGGGCGTCCCGTTTTTTCTGGCGCGCAGGATATCCACGCCCACGGGCTTCACTCTGAGCGCACGCCTAAGGACATGCGCCAGACGCCCCACCGAGACGCGAGAGCGCACCAGAGGTTTGAGCCTGAACTCGCGGTCGGAGAAGAGGCAGGTGCGCAGCCGCCCGTCGGCCGTGATGCGCAGGCGGTTGCACGTGCCGCAGAAATGATTGGTCAAGGGCGAGATCACGCCGAGCCTGCCCTTTCCCCCCTCTATACGGAACATCCGTGCGGGGCCGCTTTCGCCGCTCTGCGACTCCACGGGAACGAGCCGGGCAAGCCGGGCTGCCTCGGCCAGGATGTCCTCGGCCGACCAGCAGGCGCGCACGTCCCAGGGCACGCCGTCGCCCATGGGCATGTGCTCGATGAAGCGCACATCCAGCGGCAACCTGATCGCCAGATCGAGAAAACCGGGCAGTTCGCCGTCGTTCACGCCGCGCATGGCCACGGCGTTGATTTTGACCTTGAGCCCGGCTTCGAGGCATTCGTCCACGGCCGTGCGCACGCGCGAGAAGAAGTCGCGCCCGGTGATGCGCTCGAACGTCGCAGGATCGAGGGTGTCCAGGGAAATATTGATCCTGCGTACTCCGAGATCGGCTAGACGCCGTGGAACGTCAGTGAGCAACGTGGCGTTGGTGGTCAGGCGCAAATCCATGTCCGGATGGATGTCGCGCACGGCGGCCAGGAAATTCAGGAACCCCTTGCGCACGAACGGCTCACCGCCTGTCAGACGTAGCTTGGAGATGCCCAGTTCGCGGGCCGCGCCGATGAGCACGAGCATCTCCTCGTAGCTCAGGATTTCACCATGGGGAAGGAAGCGCATGTTCGCGCAGTTCCAGCAGTAGGAGCAGCGCAGGTTGCAGCGGTCCGTGACCGAAAGCCGCAGATAGCTGACAGCCCGGCCATGGCTGTCCGTGGCGCGCTTCGCCGCCGCGACGTTCCCCGTCGTGGTCATGCTGACTCCTCCGCCCGCCGCCGCTCCAGGGCGTTGAGCACTGCGAGGTCGGCCGGAAAATTGATGTTGAAAAAAGGCATGGCCTCCTCGCGTGAATACGGAATATGGTGTCTGACCGCCGGAGGAAAGATGCCGGAAAGCTTACGCTCGCCCCTCGCCAGGGCGCTTTCGATAACCTCAGCCGCGCCTGGTTCATAAATCGATACCAGTGCCTCGATGTACCCGGTCTCCACCTGTAAAAAGGTCGTCATAAGCGTGTGCTCCGGCCGCATGGCCCATGCCGTAAGCAACGCGTCCAGATGCTCATCGTCGAGCAGCGGCAGATCGCAGGAAGTCACGAGGCACGACCTGCCTGTGGAGCGCAGCGCCGTCATCACTCCAGCGGCCGGGCCATGTCCAGGCACGTCGTCCAAACGCCAGGGAACATCCAGACCGTGCGGAGCCGGATCGCGACCGATGACCCAGACTTCCGGCAAGCGCGCGAGAAGCCTGCGCACGGCCAGCCCGAGCAAGTCGCCGCCCCGGTAGGGCACGAAGGCCTTGTCGCGGCCGAGCCGGGTGCTTTGCCCTCCGGCCAGTACCACGCCGCACGGCGTGCCTGGGACGTGCGGCGTGTTCACGACGCGCCCCGGGACTCGCGAACGCGGGTCGCCATGTCAGAATCCCCAGGCCGAGAGCGTCGGTCGGCTAAGGCCCTTTTGTGAGGCCAGCATGTCCAGGGCCAGGGACTCAAGATCATCGAAGAGCGGCAGCGACGTCTTGTCGAGGTTCCGAAAATCGACGGTCTTGATATAACCGTTGCACGATCGACAGACATTGACCATGTACCCCGGCTCGTCGGGCGAGTCGAAGTACTCGAGCTTCTCCATGTCCTCCTCCAGACAGTAAGGACACTGCAACCGCCGCGCCCTGTACTCGGAATGGCAGAACGAACAGACGAGATTGCGATAGCCCTCCTTTTCGCGCAGGCGGCCAATGAGCGGCAAGCTGCCGCACACGGGACAGTGGCCGTGCGGCCAGACCGCGTCGAGTCCGGCTTCACCGACCACAGCCTCGGCCAGAGCCTCGATAAACGGCGTGGCCGACGCCTGGACCAGGAACGGAATCAGGCGGGGAGTTTCGGGAGTCAACTCGCACAACCGCGAGAAGTGTTCCGCATCATCCGCTATGAAACGGGCGAACGCCTCCGAAAAGTCGAAGGTTCCCTCTTTCTCCGCCTCCTCCAGCAATTGGACCGACCGCGCCAGCGCATCGCCCTGTTCACGGGCGAGATTCTTGAGGGCATCCATAAGCGCCGAAGCACGCTCGACATCGACGACGAAGCTGTGCCGGGGTAGAAGCGGAGCGCCTTGCGCATGGCTGGCCGCATCGCAGCGGCTTGCTTCGGGAATCGAAGCAGGAGAGGCTTGGGCACGAGCATCGAGCTGCAATTTTCGGGCTTTTGCCAGAAGTTCCACAAGGCCGGAGGGCAGCGCGTCTTTTCCGCGCAACGAAGCAACCTTCTTGTCCAGACGACGGGATTCGGTGGCGAGGTCGAATGTCATGGCGACTCCAGGTGAGGTTTCTTTTTGAATTGCCCATCCCGGCCTCACGCGCCAGAACAGGCTTCTTACTCTTATTTTGGAACAAAATAAGACAAAAATATATTAAATTAAAACTGGATAAGGAAATATATCCCAAGCTAACAGCTGGCATTGCAGCTATTTTTTTGCACCTCGGTTTCCATTTCATTATCTCGTTATCCCTTGTCGCGATAGTATGCACGTGCCATTCATATGCCAAATCACCAATAAGCCCCTGTCCCTTCACAAACCCTCATGAATATGCCAAACGACACATAGGTCACAGTTGGCATAAACAAACTTCAGGAGGCTGTTATGCGGATTCTTTCGATTCTTGCCCTCGCACTGTTTCTGGCCACCGCGCCCGCTGCGGCGCAAACGCTCATGATGGCGACCACCACCAGCACGGAAGATACCGGCCTTTTGGACCAACTCATGCCCATGTTCACCCAGGACACCGGCATCGACATCAAGTGGACCTCCACGGGAACCGGCAAGGCCCTGAAGATGGGCGAAAACTGCGACGTGGACGTGCTCATGGTCCATGCCCCGGCCGCCGAGAAGAAATTCGTTGAAGACGGATTCGGCACGGCCCGCAACGAATTCATGTACAATGATTTCGTCGTCGTCGGTCCGACCGCCGACCCGGCCGGGATCAAGGGCGACAGTTCGGCCAAGGCCCTCGCGGCCATCGCCTCGACCAAGGCGCTGTTCATCAGCCGGGGCGACGATTCCGGCACCCACAAGGCCGAGCAGACGCTGTGGAAGAAGGCGGAGCTTCCCCTGCCCGACAAGGAGACGTGGTACGTGCAGGCGGGCCAGGGCATGATGCAGACCCTGATGATGGCCGCCGAGCGCGGCGGATACGCCCTGACCGACCGGGGTACCTACATTTCTTACGAGGCCAAGGCCGGCGCGGCTCCCGCCCTGGTCATCCTGGTGGAAGGCGACGACGCGCTGAAAAACCAGTACAGCGTAATCCCGGTGAACCCTGCCAAGTGCCCCAATGCGCAGCTCGGTGCGGCCGAAAAACTGGCCACCTGGGTCGCTTCCGAGAAGGGACAGAAGGCCATCGCGGGCTTCAAGCTCGAAGGCAAGCAGCTCTTCTATCCCAACGCGAAATAGGCTGGCAGGCCGTTGAAAACGCACCGCCTGCCGCGTTGCCGCAAAGAGTTCAAATCCTCGCGTATTCCTTGATACGCATCGGCCTTGAACTCTTCTTGCGCCTTGCATCCGGCGCGTTTTGAACGGCCTGCGGAATGGTGTTTTTCGACAATTTGTCATAGACCCCGTGGGGCGTCGCGATATGCGCCATGCCCCACGGCCTACAGACCTCAACACGTGAGACGCCATGGATTTCCTGCTCGATGGCCTGCGTCAGGCATTACTCCTCATCGCGACTTTCGACCCGGCTACCTTCTCGACCATCGGCGTCACGCTTCGCGCCTCGGCGCTGGCCCTTTGCGCCGCCATGCTCATCGGCGTACCCACAGGCTTCGTCCTGGGATATTTCGACTTTCCCGGACGCCGTTTCCTGCGCCTGATCACCGAGACACTTCTGGCCTTCCCTACCGTGGTCATCGGCCTTCTGGTCTACGCCTTTTTGACCCGACACGGCCCCCTGGGCGACCTGGGTCTTTTGTTCACCATCCCCGGCATGGCCATCGGCTTGGCGATCCTCGGCCTGCCCATTGTCACGGCCATGACTGCCGTGGCCGTGGAAGGCATCGACGAGGACGTACGCCAGACCATCCTGACGCTCGGCGCAAGTCGATTGCAGGCGGTCTGGTGCTGTCTGACCGAAACCAGGCACGCCATCGCCTTGGCCGTGGTCACGGCGTTCGGCCGCATCGCCACCGAGGTCGGCATTGCCATGATGATCGGCGGCAATATCAAATGGCACACCCGGACCATGACCACGGCCATCGCCCTGGAAACGGGCCGGGGCGAGTTTGCGCAAGGCATCGCCCTGGGCATCATATTGCTGCTCATCGCCTTCGGCGTGAATTTCTGCGTGGCCGTGCTCAGGCGTATGGGAGGCTCGCAATGAACCAAGCTCCTCCCATCCTCTCCGTACGCGGGCTCATGCACCGCTACCGCGATCGCACGGCCCTCGCCTTGGAGAACTTGGACATTCCCAAGGGAGTCATTCTGGGCATCCGGGGACCGAACGGTTCGGGCAAATCGACGCTTTTGCGCATTATGGCTTTTCTGCTCACGCCAAGCCAGGGGGAGATATTCTTTCACGGCCGCCCGGCCTTGGACCCGGCCGCGCTCAGACGACGCGTCACGCTGCTCGTGCAGCGGCCAGTACTGCTCAAGCGTTCGGTCTTCGAAAACGTGGCCTACGGCCTGCGCGTGCGCGGCAAAACAGCCGATCTCGACAAACGCGTCGCCGAGGCCTTGCAGACGGTGGGGCTCTCCTTCGATTCCTTTGCGCGCCGTTCCTGGCGCGAGCTTTCCGGTGGCGAGGCGCAGCGCGTGGCCATGGCCGCCCGACTGGCCATCCGCCCGGAGGTCCTGCTTCTCGACGAACCTACGGCCTCGCTCGACGAGGAGAGCGCCGAGCGCATCACGGCTGCGGCCAGAGCTGCCCGCGACATGCACGGTACAACCGTGGTCGTGGTCAGCCACGATCTTGCCTGGCTCTCCGAACTGTGCGAACACATCCTGCGCTTCATGCCGGACGGCTCGCTCGCCCCGCTCGCACCGCACAAGGAGGAATGCCCGTGATCGCCATCAACGTCGTCGGCTTCAAGAATTCGGGAAAGACCACCACCTCGGTCCGGCTGGCCGCCGCCTTGGCCGCGCGCGGGCTGTCCGTGGCCGGGGCCAAGTTCGCCGACTGTCATTTCGACCGCGAGGATTCGGACACGGGCAAGCTCTCCAAGGTTTGCCGCGTGGTGGCGGGCCTTTCGCCCACCGAGGCCATGGTCATCTGGCCGCGCAGACGCTATCTGCCCGATCTGACGCCGCTTTTCGAATGCGACGTGCTGGTCGTGGAGGGCGGCAAGGAGCTTGGTTGGCTGCCGCGCGTGGTGCTTCACCGCACGCCCGAAGAGCGCGAGGCGCTCTCACCCGAACTGGCGCTGGCCGAGTTCGGAGGGGCTGGAACGGGTCGCGAGGCATCGGACGAGGACATCGCGCGGCTGGCCGAGACGGTCATGGCGCGCGGCTTCTCCCTGCCGGGCCTGGACTGCGCCTCCTGCGGCCGCCCGGACTGCCGCGCCCTGGCGGTGGACATCGTGGCGGGCAAGGCTTCGCCCGACGACTGCCAGGCCATGGGCAAGGAGGTGCGCATCGACGTGAACGGCGCGCCCCTGGCGCTCAACCCCTTCACGGCCACGCTCGTCAGCGGAACGATCAAGGGCCTGCTCTCGGGCCTCAAAGGCTACGCGCCCGGCACCGTGACCATCACCCTGGAAGGTTGATTCAGGCCGTCTTGAAAGCACCGTCTGCTAGGCAAGCGAGAGTCTGCTGACCTCGATCACCTTGTCCAGGGACGAGATACGGTCGATGGTGGCGTACAGGTGCGCCGAATCGCGCACCTCAATGGTCAAAACGATGTCCGAGGTCTTGTCCTCGCTGGAGAGGAAAGTGCCGGAATCGATGTTCACGCCCTGTTTGCCCAGGATGTCCGCGATCTGAGCCAGCGCACCCGGCACGTTGCGGGCCTTGATGCTTATCTTGGCGGGATAGGGCTTGTCCTCCTGCCCCTCCCAGGAGATCGCCATGAGTCGCTCGGGTTCGAGATTCTTTACGTTCGGGCAGTCTGCGGTGTGCACGGTCACGCCCCGCCCCCTGGTGATGAAACCCACGATGGGATCGCCGGGCAAGGGATCGCAGCACTGGGCGTAGCGCACGAGTACGTCGTCCACGCCCTTGATGCGCACCTTGTCCGTGGACAAAGGCTTGTGAGGCTCCTCGTGCGCGGCCTCGGCCTGGGGCTTCTCATCCTCGGCGGGCTTGGGCAGCAGGCGGTTGAGAAGCTTCTTGGGCGTGATGCGCGAGTAGCCCACGGCCGAGAGCAATTCCTCCACGTTCTTGAAGGAGTACTCCTCGGCCAGCGGTTCGATGGCTCCGGAATGCAGGAGCTTGTTGAAGTTCAGGCCGAGCTTGCGGCCCTCCTTTTCGAGCATCTCCTTGCCCAGAGCGATGCTGCGGGTGCGCTCCTCGGTGCGGATGAAGTGCTTGATGCGCGAGATGGCCTTGGCGGTCTTGACGAATTTGAGCCAGTCGCGGCTCGGCCTGCGCGAGGGATCGGAGATGATCTCCACGGTGTCGCCGTTCTTCAAGCGCGTGGAGAGCGGCACGAGCTTGCCGTTGACCTTGGCTCCGGAACAGCGGTCGCCCACCTGGGAGTGGATGAGGTAGGCGAAATCAACGGGCGTTGCGCCCTCAGGCAGTTCCTTTACGTCGCCGCGCGGGGTGAAGACGTAAACCTCGTCCGCGAAGAGGTCGAAACGCAGGTTGGACATGAAGTCGCGCGGATCCTTGGTCTCCTGCTGCCAGTCGAGAATCTGCCGCAGCCAGGAAAACTTCTCCATGTCCCTGGACTTCATGCCGAGCTGCGATTCCTTGTACTGCCAGTGGGCGGCCACGCCGTATTCGGCCAGGCGGTTCATCTCCTCGGTGCGGATCTGGATCTCGATGCGCTCCCCGTCCGGTCCGACCACCGTGGTGTGAAGGCTCTGGTACATGTTATTCTTGGGCATCGAGATGTAGTCTTTGAACCGGCCGGGCACGGGCCTCCAGGTGGCGTGCACGAGTCCGAGGACCGCGTAGCAATCCTTGAGACCGCCGACCACGACGCGAAAGGCGATGAGGTCGTAGACCTGATCGAAGGTCAGGCCCTGCTGCAGCATCTTGTTGTAAATACTGTGCAGATGCTTGGTGCGGCCCATGACCCGTCCCTGGATGGTGTTGGCTTCGAGCATCTCCTCCAGCAGGCCGATGACCTTGTCGATGTACTCGCGACTGACCGTGGCGTGGCGCTCCACGCTCTTCTTGAGCTGCTTGTAGGCGTCGGGCTTGAGGTATCGAAAGCATAGGTCTTCGAGTTCGACCTTGATCTGGTGCAGTCCCAGACGGTTGGCCAGTGGGCAGTAGATGTCGAGCGTCTCCTGGGCGATGAGGCGCTGTTTGTGGGGCTTCATGAAGTCCAGGGTGCGCATGTTGTGCAACCTGTCCGCAAGCTTGACCATGAGCACCCGGATATCCTCGCTCATGGCCAGGATCATCTTGCGGATGTTCTCGGCTTGGGCCTCCTCGCGCGACTCGAAGACCATCTTGCTGATCTTGGTCACGCCGTCCACGACGTGCGCCACCTCGACCCCGAACTGATCCTTGATCTCCTCGATGGTGGCCTTGGTGTCTTCCACAGTGTCGTGCAAAAGCCCGGCCGCTATGCTGGCCTCGTCCAGGCGCATCTCGGCCAGGATGGCGGCCACGGAAAGAGGATGCGAAAGATAGGGCTCTCCGGACTGCCTCGTCTGGCCTTCGTGGGCCGAGGCCGAAAAGACGTAGGCCTTTTGGATCAGGGCCATGTCCGGATTGGGAATGTAAGCCGCGATGCGGTCGATGACCTCGCCGATGCGGATCATGGGCGCATGGGGACGCTGTTCGGAGGTGGTCATCGTTTTTGCCGTCATGGGGTGGGAGTGGGCCGACCCACGCCCGGATCGATCCACCAACGTTCGAAGTTGTGTGTAATGCCCGCGGGGGCTGGTTCTATCCCTCGTATCCTGGCGCTCACCACGGGCAAAGCGTAGGGAACGTAGAGGAAGCAGTATGGCTGATCCTCGTGCAATATCTCCTGAATGCGGTCGTATACCCGCTTGCGGACCGCGAGATCAAGGGTCTGCCTGCCCTCTTCCAGGAGCCGATCCACCTCTTCGTTGGCGTAGAAATTGTGGTTCAGGCCGTGTGGCCGCATCTGCGACGAATGCCAGACCGTATGGATGTCGGGGTCCACAAGGACGTTCCAGCCCAGGAGCAGGGCGTCGAAACGGCCCGGATTGACAAACTCCTGGATAAACGATGCCCACTCGATGGTCCGAATCTCGACCTTGACGCCGATCTCGCGCAGCCTCTCCTGGATGATGATGGCGGTTTTGGCGCGCTCTTCGTTGCCTTGGTTGGTGACGATGGTGAAAGCGAATGGACGGCCGTCTTTCTCCAGCACGCCGTCGCCGTTCTCGTCGCGCCAGCCCGCCTCGGCCAGCATGGCCTGGGCGCGTTCGGGATCATAAGGGTAGTCCACGATTTCTTCGTTGAAAACCCAGGTGCCCGGCTTGTAGGGGCCCACGGCGGGAAGCCCAAGGCCAAAGAGCACGATGTCCACGATCTCCTGCTTGTTGATGGCGTGGGCCAGGGCTTGGCGCACCTTCTTGTCCTCGAAGATGGGGTGCCGCAGATTGTAGCCGAGGTAGGTGTAGGCGAAGGCGAGATAGTCGTATTTGCGAAAGTCGCGCTCCCAGCGCGACCCCGTGGTCTGGAAGAGGTACTGTTTGGGCGTAAGCGTCATCATGTCCAGATTGCCCGCCTTGAGCTCCAGGAATTGCGTCCCGGTGTCGGGCACGATGCGCAACACCACCTGGTCGATGTAGGGCCGTCCCTCGAAATAGCGGTCGTTGGCCTGAAGGATCAGATGCCGTCCGGGCACCCACTCCCGGAGCACGTAAGGTCCCGCACCCACAGGATTGCGCGAGCGCTCCGTTTCGAGCAGGTTCTCGTCCTCCAGGATGTGGCGCGGCACGATCTCGCCCGCCCAGGTGATGAGCGAGCGGGCGAAAACAGTGTCATAGATCACCTCGAAGGTGTAGTCGTCGACGAGCCTGAACTCCTTCACGGCCAGGTAGTCCTCGGCGTAGGCCGTGGGGGTGTTAGGGTCGATCATCATATGGTAGGAGAATTCAACGTCGCGGGCCGTGAGCGGCGTCCCATCCGCCCACACGATGTCGCGGCGTAGCACGAAACGAAGCCGCCTGCCTTCGTCAAGCACCTCCACCGATTCGGCGGCATAGGGTACGAGTTCGAGGTCTTTGTCGTACTTGAGCAAAGAGACATAGAGCAGATTGGTCACGGACGAGGAAGACGAGTCAGTGGCCAGCCGGGGGATGAGGTTCGAGGGCTCGCCGATGGTCGCTTGAACGATGCGGCCACCATAGACGGGCGTGTCCGCACGCCCCGCCGTCATGCCGGGCTGTGCCTCCGCCCGACGAACCTCTTGCTCTCCTTCGCTCCCGTCCGCACGACGCCCCGAATCGCCGCACGCGGCCACGGCGCACCCGAAAACGACCATCATACAAACGATGTAAAACCCGCGACGCATTCTTGCTCCTTTGCGGCCGACAATTCCCGGCTGGGAACAAAGTATGCGCATATCCGGGGAAAAAGCCAAGCCGGTCTTGCTAACTTCCTGGACTTTGTTTAGATGGGACCGATGCTTACACATGCGGTCCCGCATACTGCCGGACGAGTCGTCCTCAACATGGACCGCTGATTTTCGGGGGAGATTCCGAAGGGATGAAACACGAGGACGAGGATCGCGCACGCTCGATCCTCTCGCATTTCATTGCGGACAGCGTACCGGAGTACATTCGCGAAGGCGCCCAGAACATCCTTGATGACGGCGGCGTGCGCAAACTTTCGTTGCAAAAACGCGAACAGACCTGGGATGTGGATGCCCAGATCCAGGGCGACGATTTCCAGAACTACGCCTCGGAACTGAGCCTGAATCTCGGAGACGGCAACGTCAGCCATTACTGCAACTGCCCAGACCACTCCTTCGGCGTCTGCCGCCACGTCGGAGCCAGTGCACTCAAACTCCTGCAATCCCTCGAAACCGCTCCGGATCGTGACGAGGCTCCGGCCAAACCACGAGCGGACTGGCGGCAATCCTTCCGCACCTTCTTCGCCTCCGAGCACGAGCCCGAGGCAGGCAAGCACTACCTCATCTATCGCTTCCATCCCGAACCCGAACGCCTGCAAGTCGCCTTCTTCCGGGCCCGGCAGAACAAATCCGGCCTCTCCCAGGTGCAATCCGAAGTCACGCTGGCCCAAATCATGGAAAACCCCGAGTGGTGCGAGACGGCTCCGCTCCTGCCCGAGGTGGCCCACCAGATCGGCAACTTCCTCGACTACACGGGCCACAGGGTTGATCTGCCGCCGGGCCTCCTGACGTGGTTCCTGTGGGCGTTGCAAGGCGAATACTATCTTTTCCAGGGCGATACGGAACAACCCGTGCGCATCCAGCGCAAGACCATGCGACTGCAGCTCACCCCGCAGCTCGGCGACGACGGCGTGACCTTCGACCTCATGCTCTCGGCCGAGGGCAAACCGCCCTTCTCCATCAGCGGCCACGAAGTATTCCTCTACGGCCAGATGCCGCTGTGGGTCTTCTGGAAGGGCGCCTTCTACCCCGTCCAGACCGGCCTGGACGCCCGACTCATCAAGGAAATATTGGGCCAGAATCCCATCGTGCCCCATGCCGACATCTCTGAATTCCTCGATCGCGTCTGGACCCGGCTGCCCGCCTCGGACCTGTACGGGCAGGAGGAATTCCTGGCCCGCATGGATCCCATCTTCGCGCCCGCCACGTACAATCCCAAGCTTTTCCTGGACGAGGAAGGAAGCCTCCTGACGATCCAGATTCAGAACGTGTACGAGACCGAGCACACGGAAGTGGCCCTGCCCGGCCCCAACCCCGATTTCCAGACCGGCTCGTACTCCTACGAGGGCAAGTCGTTCCTGCTGCGACGCGATCAGATCGCTGAACAGGATCTCATGAACATGCTCCAAGAGATGCATTTTCAGCCCCGCTCCAACTCCATCTGGTTCCTGGAGCAGGAGGAGGCCATTTCCTTCCTGCTCGATGCCTACCCGAAGCTCGTGGAGCGCTATCGGGTATTCGGAGAGAAGAACCTGACCCGCTACAAGGTCCGCCTGGCCACGCCCGTGGTCGTCGGTGAGATCAAGAGCGAGGACGAGGGCGAGAAGTGGTTCAACCTTGAGCTTTCCGTGGACTACGAGGGACAGAAGGTACCCATCGAGAAAATCTGGGAAGCCTGGACCAAGGGCAAACGCTATGTGCAACTCAAGGACGGCTCGTACACGAGCCTGCCCGAGAGCTGGCTCGAAAAGCTGGCCCACAAGCTCAAGGCCTTGGGCTTCGATCCGGAAAAGCCGCCCCAGACCAAGTTCAACCAGTTCGACGCGCCCGTGCTCGACAAGCTCGTGGAGGACCTCGACGAGGTCCACACGGATTCGTTCTGGAACACGCTGCGCGAGCGCATCCACAACTTCAAACAGATCACGCCGGTCAAGGTGCCCAAGGGACTCAACGCCACCTTGCGCCCCTATCAGCAACAGGGCCTGTCGTATCTCAACTTTTTGCGTGAATACGGTTTCGGCGGCATCCTGGCCGACGAGATGGGCCTGGGCAAGACCGTGCAGACCCTTTCGTTCCTGCAGCACCTGCACGAGAGCAAGGTAGAGGGGCCAAGCCTCATCGTGGTGCCCACCTCGGTCATGCCCAACTGGGAGCGCGAAAGCCAAAAATTCGTGCCCGGCCTGAAAAGCCTGGTCATCTACGGCGCGCGGCGCGAGAACCTCTTCAAGCAGATCGCCGAGTCGGACATCGTCATCACCACCTACGCCCTCTTGCGCCGCGATCTGGACGAGTTGGAGAAGGTCGAGTTCGTGGCCCTGATCCTGGACGAAGCGCAAAACATCAAGAACCCCAACACCATCACCGCGCGCTCGGTGCGGCGCATGAACGCCAAGGTGCGCCTGTGCCTCTCGGGCACGCCCATCGAGAACAACCTCTTCGAGTTGTGGAGCCTGTTCGAGTTCCTGATGCCGGGCTTTTTAGGCTCGCAGCACTCGTTCCAGCGCGGCATCGTCAAGCCCATCAAGGACGGCGACGAGGAGACCCTGGCCTACCTGCGCCAGCGCGTGAAGCCCTTCATCCTGCGCCGCACCAAGGCCGAGGTGGCCAAGGATCTGCCGCCCAAGGTGGAGACGGTCCATTACTGCGCCCTGGCCGACGAACAACTCGAACTTTACGCGGCCCTGGCCAAGAAGCTCAAGGATCAGGTCATGCGCGACGTGGACGAGAAGGGCATGGCCAAGTCGCAGATGTCCATCCTCGACGCCCTGCTCAAGCTCCGCCAGATCTGCTGCCATCCGCGCCTGCTCAAGCTCGACATGCCCGGCGTGTCCACCAACCTGCCCTCTGGCAAGTTCGACGCCTTCAAGGATCTGGTCACGGACATCATCGAGGAAGGCCACAAGGTGCTGGTCTTCTCGCAGTTCGTGCAGATGCTGCACATCATCCGCTCCTGGCTACAGATCAACCACATGCCCTTCGCCTACCTCGACGGCGCGTCCAAAGACCGTTTCGAGCAGGTGGACCTCTTCAACAACGACCCCAACATCCCCATCTTCCTCATCTCGCTCAAGGCGGGCGGCACCGGCCTGAACCTGACCAGCGCGGACTACGTGATCCACTACGACCCGTGGTGGAACCCGGCCGTGGAATCGCAGGCTACGGACCGCACCCACCGCATCGGTCAGACGCGCCAGGTCTTCTCCTACAAGATGATCTGCCAGAACACTGTGGAAGAAAAGATCCTGAAGCTGCAGGACATGAAGCGCGGCATCGCCGACGCCATCATCCCCGGCCAGGACTCCTGGAAGTCGCTGACCCGCGACGATCTCGAAATGCTCTTCGATATCTGATCCTCAGATCTACCCGTCTTCGAGCGCCCCACGCGCGCCCTGCGTCAGAGCCTTCGTGAAGGCCGCGAGCAGCGACGATTCCAGGTTCCAGCAGTGCCAGTGCAGCCTCACCCGCACGGCGCTGCCCGGCGCGAGATCGACCAGTTCGCCCGAGGCGATCATCCCGGCGCTCTGGACGTCCGGCAGCATGCCGCAAGCGTGGCCCCGCGCGATCTGGCGCACGAACCCCTCGGACGAAGGCAGCCAGGTGATGGGAATGCGCGGGGGCGGTTCGCCCAGCGCGGCGCGCAATAACTTGTTATGCAGATCGTCCTTGCGGTTGAAGACGAGCATGGGCGCGGCCACGACGGCCTCATGCGTCATACCGTGCGCAAACCAGCGCGCGGCGAAGGCGGGCGCGGCCACCAGCCGATAGGTCATCACCCCGAGCGGCGTGACGCGGCAGCCCTGCATGGCCTCGGCCCGCTCGGTCACGCAACCCGCCACCTCGCCAGCGCGCAAAAGCTCGTGCGTGGCCTCCTGATCGTCCACCCGCACATCGAGCAACACACCGTGCGTACGCAGAAAATCATCCAACGCGGGCAGAAACCACGTCGCCAAGCTGTCCGCGTTGACACCCACGGGCAGCACGGAAAACGCGCCGCCCTCCCCCCGGCCGACCTCGGCCAGCACGTCCTCTTCCAGACGGCGCACCTGCCGCCACAAGGCCAAAAGACGGCGGCCCGCAGCCGTGGGAGCGGGCGGCGCGGCGCGCACCAGAAGCACCAGCCCCAGGCCTTCTTCCAGGGCGCGGATGCGCTGCGACACGGCGGATTGAGTGAGATTCAAAACTCGGGCGGCTTTCTCGAATCCCCCCTCGTCCACGACTGCGGCCAAGGCCGCGAGATTGCGGTAGTCGATCATGAGGCCATCATTAGCATTGCTAATCAATATTGAAAACAATTCATTTCACTTCACAAGCGCCGCAGGCTATCTCCCCTCCACGACGACCGCGAAAGGAGAAGACGCATGCTGCCGCTGTTCTGGGAAGGGTTCGGCATGGGCTCGGGACTGATCATCGCCATCGGGGCGCAAAACGCCTTTGTCCTGGCCCAGGGAGTCAGGCGCGAGCACCATCTGCCTGTGGCCCTGACCTGCGCGGTGTGCGATGCGCTGCTCATCGCCGCCGGACTGGCCGGCATGGGCGCGGCCCTGGCCGCCGCCCCCACACTTCGGCAAGCCGCCGCCCTCGGCGGGGCGCTCTTTCTGGGGTGCTACGGCCTGCGCGCCGCGCTCTCGGCCCTGCGCGGCGGGGGGGCGCTTCGCGCGGGGGACGGCGACGTCGGACGCAGTCTGAAGGCCACACTGCTCCTGACCTTGGCCGTGACCCTGCTCAACCCGCACGTATACCTCGACACCGTGCTGCTCCTGGGCAGCATCGGCGGCCGCCACGGCGATCCGGGCCGCTGGCACTTCGGCGCGGGTGCGACCGTGGCCTCCTTCGCTTGGTTCTTCGCCCTGGCGCTGTGCGGCCGCCTCCTGGCCCCCCTGCTTTCCAGGCCCACAGCCTGGCGCGCCCTGGACGCCCTGGTGGCCCTGGTCATGTGGACCGTAGCCGCGGGACTCGTGCGCTTCGCGCTCGTTTAGGCTCCGGAGCGCTGATTTCCGGCCGGCCTTGCATCCGGCGTTGCTTGAAGGGTTGGTGTAACGGAGAATCCCGACGATCTTGGCAGGTTTCAAGGGATGATTAGTTGTTGCAATGGGAGTGGGAAGCTGTAGACTTCGCCAATCCCGTTCGACACTGCAACAAACCGGAATGCCACATCTTTTCATGAACCGGCTTGAACGACGCCCGGCGCGGCGGCTGGAGCAGCCGCCCGTCCTGCCCATGAGCGCCGAGGAAATGGCCCGCCTGGGTTGGGAGGAACTGGACGTTCTCCTGGTCACGGGCGACGCCTACGTGGACCACCCGAGCTTCGGCGCGTCTCTGCTCGGCCGCTGGCTCGTCCACCACGGCTATCGCGTTGGCATCGTGGCTCAGCCGCGCTGGGACACGCCCGACGACGTGGCCCGCATGGGCCGCCCGCGTCTCTTCGCGGGCGTGACGGCCGGGGCGCTCGATTCCATGCTGGCCCATTACACGGCCTTCCGCAAAAAACGCAGCGACGACGCTTACACGCCCGGCGGTCTTGCGGGCAAGCGGCCAAACCGGGCCTCGATCGCCTACACGGGCGTGGTGCGCCGGGCCTTTCCCGGCCTGCCGGTCGTTTTGGGCGGCATCGAGGCCTCGCTTCGCCGCATCTCGCATTACGACTTCTGGACCGACGCGCTGCGGCGCTCCATCCTGCTGGACAGCAAGGCCACGGCCATCCTCTACGGCATGGCCGAGAACTCCATCATCGCCCTGGCCGACGCCCTGGCCGCGATCACGAACCAGGAGGCGCAGGATGAGGCGGACGACCCCGCAGCGCAGCGCCGCCTGTTGACGCGGACCCTGGCGCAGATTCCGGGCGTGGTGCTGGCCGGACACGCAGATGACATCCCAAGCGGCTTGCCGGTCCTTAAACTGCCTTCCCACGAGGACATGCTCGCCGACCCCAAACTGCTCGTGCGGGCCACGGCGCTGCTCGAACAACACGCGCACCAGGGCACGCACGCGGCCGTGCAGCCAAGCGGCGACCGGCTCTTGATCCTCACCCCGCCCGACACCGGCCTGGATCAGGCGGGGCTGGACACGCTCCTCGGGCTCCCCTTCTCGCGCGCGCCGCACCCCTCCTATGCCGAGAAGATACCGGCCGCGGACATGATCCTCACCAGCGTGACCACCCACCGGGGATGCGCGGGCGGCTGCTCCTTTTGCACCCTGGCCCTGCACCAGGGCAGACGCATCCGGTCACGAAGCGAGGAGTCCATCCTGGCCGAGGTGAAGCGTATCGCGAAGACGCCGGGCTTCACGGGCAGCCTGAGCGACGTGGGCGGGCCCAGCGCCAACATGTGGAACGCCCGCTGCACGGCCGATCCGGCCAAGTGCGCGCGGCCAAGCTGCCTGACGCCGCGCCCCTGCCCGAGCTTTACGGCCGATCAATCCGGCTTCGTGGAGCTTTTACGCGAGGTGGCGCGGGTTCCCGGCGTGCGCCACGTGCGTGTGGCCAGCGGCTGGCGCATGGACCTGGCCCTGGCCGACAAGCGGGCGCTTGGCGTCATGGTGCGCGAGTTCGTGGGCGGACAGGCCAAGGTCGCGCCCGAGCACATGGCCGCGCACGTGCTGCGCCTGATGCGAAAGCCCTCTTTCGCCGACTTCGAGGAGTTCCTGCGCATCTTCGCGCACGAGTCGTCACGGGCCTCGAAACGGCAGTACGTGATCCCTTACTTGATGAGCGGCTTCCCCGGTTGCACGGACGACGACATGCGCGCCCTGGCCGGGTGGCTCCACGAGCGGGGCCTGAAGCCCGAGCAGGTGCAGTGCTTCATCCCTCTTCCGGGCACCGCAGCCGCGGCCATGTTTCATGCAGGCACGGATATGGAGGGCAGGCCCATCCCGATGGCCAAAAGCGATGCCGAGCGCCTGCGCCAGCACGCGCTGCTCGTGCCCGTGGGCAGGGCCCCGCGCCGGGGCGGCCAGCCAAAGACAGCGCCGGGACCGGACGCGCCGCGCGGACAGCGCCCGCACCGCGGCGGACGCGACAAGCGCGGCAGCCACGGGAAGCCAAAACGCGGCTGAATTCGATCCGCAACTTCTCTAAAGCGCACGATGCAAAAACCAGCCCCGCTATGCATATCCTGCGTAGCGGGGCTGGATCTTTTTCACTGCAGCGCGGCAGACGGCGCTTTTGAGGCGGTCTGGCCTGCTAGAACGGCACGTCGTCCATGCCCGAGGCCTCGCTCGGGAAGGCCGGGCCGAGGTCGTCGTCCCTGTTCTGCCTGCCCTGCTGTCCGCCGCCCTGTCCGCGTGCCTGCTGGCGCGGCGCGCCCTCGTAGCCCTGCTCGCCCTGGCCGCGCGGGCTGTCCAGCCCCTGCACGGTGCCGCCGAACGGCTGGACCACGATCTCCGTGGTGTAGCGGTCCTGGCCGTCCTTGTCCTGCCACTTGCGGGTGCGCAGCGCCCCCTCGATGTAGACCAGACGGCCCTTGCCCAGATAGTTCGCGCAGAACTCGGCCGACTTGCCGAAGATCGCGATGCGGTGCCACTCGGTGCGTTCGATCTTCTCGCCGCTTTGCTTGTCGCGGTAAGACTCGTCCGTGGCCACGTTGAAATTGGTCACCGGCTGTCCCGAGGGAAGATAGGAAAGCTTGGCGTCCGACCCCATGCGGCCGATGATCATGACTTTGTTCAGGCTGCCGGCCATGTATCGCTCCTTTGAAGTGGAATAAACATTTTATACTAGCCCGAGAACGCCCTGCGATCAATCGGGCATTTGCGCCTCGAGCCCGGCAAGGGCGTCCTCGAACTGCGTGGTGAGGCGCTCCGCCTCGGCGGGCTGCCAATCGCCCAGGGCCGTCTCGATCGCCCGGCGAAGATGCATGATTCTGGGAAGTTGTTCCCCCACGACCTGTTTGACGCTCGGCGCGAGATCGCCGAACTGATGCAGATCGGACAACTGGTCCGTAAGCTCGAAAAGCCCCTTGCGCTCCTCGGGCGTCACGTCCTGCGCTGGCCAAGCCACTGCATAGAGCTTCGGAAAGGTCTTTGCCGCCTGCCCTGGGTCGAAGGTTGCGGCGGAGACCCGAACTTGAATGAATTTTCCCATGACGCACCTACTTGATGAGATCGCGAACCTTGGCATTTGCCTCGGCAACGCGCTCGGCCAGACGGTTGACCACGAACCTGTGGATGAGCGAAACGAGCATGGGGTCCTGCTTCTGGATCGCATGCAGCTTCTTCTTCGAGAGACGATACAGCACGCAGTCTTCGGCCGCGACGACCGAGGCCGATCGCGGAGTGTCCGTATAGATGCCCATCTCGCCGAAAATAGTGCCCGGTCCCATCTTCACCAGCCGGATGATGCGGTTGCCTTCGAGTTCGAGTTGCACGTTGACCCGTCCGGAAACGATGAAATACATGGCGTCGGACGCGTCGCCTTGGCGGAAGACATGGCTGCCTGTCTTCACCTCGACCCGCTCCAGATAGCCGACGAAGGTCGGTGCCAGGGCGGGCTCGGGGAACATGGGCGCCAGAATATCCTCGACGGTGCGCCCCTTGAGGACCAGCACGCCATGATCCTCCAAAATGCGATCCTCGCACCATTCCAGAGCGAAATCCGCGTCCACAAAGGTGCGCGAGCAATTGTCGGGGTCGTCGAGCACGAACCCGTTTTCGGCGAGCTGCCGTTCGACCTCGAAGGGGATGCTCGTGAAGATCAGGGTCACGCCGTATTCGTCGGCAAGTTGCCTGAGCTTGCGAAGGCCGGTGGCCACGGCCGAATCGAGACCCGTGACGAGCCTGAAGTCCAGGATCACGTAGCGCGGTCTGGCCTGGCTTTCGTCCTCGATGCGCTGCCGAAGGTCCGTGATCAGGGCGCTGGTGGAGCCGAGAAATATGAAGCCCTGCAGACGCAGGATGTATATCTGCCCGCCATGCTCTCTGAGCACCTTGAGCTGCGAGGGCGCGCGTTCGACGTTGGAGCGGTTGGTGGCTCCAGACAAGGCGAATTTGACCACATTGACCCGGCCGTAACGAGAGATGAGGATCATCATCGCCAGGGCCGCGCCCACGCCAAGGCCCGTGAGCACCCCGAAGAACACCGTGATGGCGAAAATGATCACGAGGATGGCGTAATCGTCTTTGCGGGTGAACATGGCGTACGTGTCGCCAAGCCAGCGCGCCACAAGCTGCATGCCGAGAAAGACGAGCACCGCCGCGGGCACGAATCGCGGCACGTAGGCCAGAATATCGCCGATAAAGACGATCGCGGCCACGAACACGGCGGCGGCTGTCAGCGCTGCAAGCGGCCCCGCCGCTCCCGCCCGCCAACTCGACATGGTGCGGTGCTCGGAAATGGTGCCCGGCACGCCCGCAACCAGCGCGGCCAGGATGTTTCCCTGACCCGTCACGGAAAGTTCGTGATCCAGATCCGAACGGCCACGCGTCTCGGCATCCACATCGGTCAGGGTGAGCATGGTCGTGGCCACGGCCAGACCGGCCAGGGCCAAAATGTAGCCTGCGTGGTCGGCTATCACGTCCCAGTTGATGAGCCCCAGGAAATCCCGGGAGAACGGGCCGAAGGCCGAGTGCGCGGAGAAGGCGGCAAAGGTCCATTCCGATGCCCGGATAGCGTCGCCGGGCGCGGCGACGAGGTGTACTCCAAGGAGCGAGCCGACTAGGAGCAGCAGGAAGAGCACCGGAGAGACGAGATGGTGCCTGATGCGCCGGGCCACGATGAACATCAGGACTCCCGGAACGACGGCCGGAGCCCAGGCCAGGCAGACATCGAAGTCAAAGTTTTCCGCCAGACGCTCAAGGCACGGCGAGCCCGCGTCCTGAAATTCGAGGGCCGCGAGCAAAACGCGCACGCCAATGCCCGCGAGCACCCCCCCCACGACCTGATGCGGGATGAAGCGCACCCATTTGCCCATCCCCGAACCGCCGACGAACCACAGGGTAAGGCCCACGACGAAGGCGGACAGGCTCACGCCGACCGCGAGCGTGGGCAATACATGCGCCGCCTGTTCGGCGGAAAACGAGGCGTGCATGTCGCGCACCATGGAGGCCGTGACAGCTCCGAGCGCGATGCCCGGTCCGGCCTGTAGATAAGGCACCCGGCTCCGCAAGGCCGCCACGAGCGACATGGCAGCCGCCGTGGCGAGCACCACAAGAACGGCGTAGGGGAAATCGCTCCAGGCGAGACGCCCGGCGAAGATCAAGCAGGATAGGGCCAGGCAGACCACCACGCCCTGAAAACCGGATAGCGTTCCCGCAAGAATGTTCACGCCGGGGCTGCCCTGCATGAGCGAGGGCGCGGTTGGCGCGGTCGGTTCAGCCGCGATGGGGATGGAAATGTCGCGCCTGGGGCGCGCGGAGTCGTCGTCGCCCGCCAGAATCTCGTCCATGTCGGCTGCGTCGCGATGCTCGAACCTGGGCTCGGCGGGCGATTCCGCTTTACCATCATCCAGCGCGGCTACAGGGCGCACCTCGGGCGGAGGCAGCGGCTGCGTCCGACCGTTTTTCTCGCCCACGGCGACGACTGTTACCGGATTCGAACAGCGGGGACAGGAGATGGAACGTCCGATGTACTTGTCGGAAACGTCCTTGCGCAGACCACACGCATCGCAGTGAAACAAGGCCACGAGTTCGGCCCCCTCGGGTTGAATCGAACGCCGCCCCGTCGGTTACAAGCAACCAGGCCGCGTAAAGACGTTCATCGCCTCGGCTGCCAGTACACCAACACTGCGTCCCAAGGCAACCGAGGCGACAAACGCGAGGCGCTTTCAGCCAGCGATCAAGGAAAGGATATCCGGATCAGTCGTGCTCTTCCCACTCGCTACGCACGCGGTTGACCACATCCTGGATCAGCGGAAGCTGCTCGCCGGGGCACACGCCGATCAACGGCTGCCCGCCCTCGACGTTTTCGCCGAGCTTGAAATAGACGGCGTAGACCTTGCCATCCGGACCATCGTAGGTCAGGGCAGTCTCCCTCTTCATACGCGACATGATGAACATCTCCATGCCCGTGGTGACCTCCACGGCGTTCTTGCCGGAGGCGCGCATCTTTTTGTCGATTTCTGGAATAAAATAATACTTCGCCCGCTCCGGAGCCGGAAAAAGATACAGAGCTTCCTTGAGAATGCGGTCGATGACTTCCTTGCTGGTCAGATAGTGGCGAATGACGCCCAGGCGGGTGCCGGCCTGCACGAACGTGCCCGCGAGATTTTGGTCCACGGATTCGAGCACGCCGTTCATGGTCGCTCGGATGGGCTTCTTGTTCTTCTCGCGTTCCAGGGTGGCCATGAGCGTTCCCGGTTTTTCGAGGAATGCTCCGTGCGGCCCCACGAGCTTGCTGCCCGGCTCGGTGAGCACGAAGTCCACCCGGCCGGTATGCGGGGCCGTCACATCGATCAGTTCGTAGGGAGATTCCTTGAATTTCTCAAGGAGTTGCTTGACGTTCATCACGCGCGCTCCTTCGAGCCGGTTACCGGTAGTAAAGGTTGCGGCCGCCCATGGTCATGAGCGCCTGAAACAGGTTCTTGCGGGCCTCGCGCCTATCCCAGATCCCCTGGATGTGACCCCGCGAGAGGGCCTGGTGCGATTGATGGTAGTCCGGGGGAATGTCCACTCCCGTGGTCTCCTTGATGACGCCCGGGCCCGCGAAGCCGATGTTGGCCGAACGGATGGAGAACTGGTAGGGCGAGCAGCCCAGGAAGCTGGCCACGGGGCCTGCGTAGGAGTTGGTGTCGTACAGCACCAGATAAAGGCCGCCGTCCTTGATATAGCGCTGCACGGCCATGGTGCAGCGCGGCATCTGGATGACGCCGTTGGTGCCCTCCTGGATGCGGATGCCTGCAGTGCCGTGCACATAGGCCAGCAAGGGATAGTGCTTCTTCTTGGCCCGCTCCACGGCGCGGATGAACTTCTCGCCCTCGGCCGCGCCCACCGTGCCGCCCCTGAACGGGGCGACGAGCATGGCCACGACGAGGTTCACATTGTCGATACGGGCCTCGAAGGTCATGCACGCGGACTTGAGCCCGGTCTGCTTCTTGGCCTGCTCGACCTTCTCGCCGAAGCCCTCGTAGTCGAGGGGATTGCCGGACTCGATCTGTCCATTGAACTCAAAAATCGAGCCCTGGTCGAAGACATTGCTGAGATACCACTGGTATTCCATGGGAAAGTGGTGGCCGCAGTAACCGCACACGCCTGCGTATTCGCCGAAGAGATCCGGAGCCCAGAGATCGAGACAGCCGTGCGTTTCGGCATTGGGACAGGTCACGGTCCTGTCTTCCTTGGCCTTGGGGCTCACGTAGATCCACCCGCCGTTGCTCTGGCCGTCCTCTTCCCATTTGGAGAGTTGCGTCAGATTGCTTTTGGCCTCCTCGGACACGGCCTGCGGCCGCGCCCCGGAGAGCTTGTCCAGCACGGCGCGGACGGGCTTGCCGACTTTGTTGCGCACGAGATGGACTTCGGCCTCAACCTCCTCGCGCAGCCGCTGGATCTTGCGATGGTGCTTGCGCAAGAACTCGTAACGGAAGAACGAATTGAGCGCCCAGGCGAAGTCCTGGAAGCTGCCCATGACCTTCTCGCCTGCCGTCCGGGTGTCGAGATACGCACCTTGGGCCAGACGACGGAACTTCTGGTAGCGCTTCCAGACGAGATTGTCGCGGGCCTTGGAGGACAGGTTCCAGGAGACGAAGACTTCCTCGGCGTCCATGGGCCGATCCTTACGGGACAGCCGCTCGGAAAGGGCCAGCGAACGGAAGAACTTCATACCCTTGACCTGGAGCACCACTTGGTTGGTGGCGTTGATCATCTCGTTGCGCAGGGTCTTGTAGAAATCGTAATGGTCCATGCGCGCGCCAAGCGGCGGCTCCTGCACCACGCGGTCAATGTAGCCCATGCGCAGGTTGTCCTCGGCGGACATCTTCAGGTCGCGTGCGCATTTCTCGATCAGTTCCGGCGGCACGCGCTGCCCCTGACGGGTCCGTCCCTCGATGGCCGCCGCGCCTTCGGGGGAAATGACCGAATAATAGCCGTGCGAAAGCATGAGGCGCATGTCGGCCATGCCGATGGCCTCGGCGCCGCCCGAACCACCTTCGGAAATGACAGCCACGAAGGGTACGCGGAGTTGCGACATCTCGAAGAGATTCCTGGCAATCTGCTGGGCCGCACCCGGATAGTCCTCGATGGGGTAGGAGCCGGGCGTGAAGATGTAGGAATGGATGGGGATGTTCTCGGTCTCGGCGACCTTCATGTAGTGCAGCGCCTTGGCGTTGCCCCAGGGCTTGACCGAGCCGCCGTTGCGGAACTCCTGGCCGTGACCCTTTTCCTGGCCGATGACCATGACCGGCTGGTGGATAATTTTCTTGCCCACCCGCCGCGTGATGTAGGCCCTGGCGATGAGCATGGAGGGGTCGATGGAGTATTCGTCCTGCCCGCCGATCTCAGTATAGTTGTCGTAGACGTTTTCGAGAATGTCCTTGAGGCACAGGCGCTGCGGATGGCGGACGATGCGCACGCGATCCATGGCCGTGAGTTGGGCATCGAGTTTCTTCTCCAAAAAGAGAAAAAGGTCTTCGAGTTGCACCATGTGGCGCATCTGATCAGCCACGGGCATGCGCTCGACCTTTTCGAGAAACTCGTCAAGCCGCGTCGAGAGCAGTTTGATGTTGGCGTTGTCCTTATCGCCGAAAACGTCGCGGACGTAGCCCAAGCGTTCCTGGAGCTTGCGGATTCTGTTGTCGATTTCCATATATTCGCCCAGATCTAGAATTCCAAAAGGTTGGCGGTCTTGTCCCGCAGGAAAGCCACGTTGGAGCGAAGCTCCCGGCCCGCCCTATCAATACCCGTCAGCTTGAGGCTGTCGAGGAATTGCACGCCCCGGGCCTTGGCCTCGGCCAGATCCTTGCCCCGGATAATAGCCAGCGCCAGGTTGGGGTCGAACTCGGTGGGGATGTCGTACGGTTCGGTGGTCGGCACGTGGGTCAGTACGGAAAGCCATGGCTGCTCTTCCCACTGAAAGCGCTCGATGAGGCCGACCCAAGGCGTAAAACGGTTGTCCGGGTCTTCGGCAATGAGCCGGTATTCGATGCTCACGCCGTTGAAGGTGACGTCGTCCTGGCTGTAGCCGAGATCCTCGCCCAGAGCGCAGCGGATTTGCTCCTTGATGAGGTCCACCGGCCCTTCCCCCCGGATGGCGGAAATAGCCCCGGAGATGCCGTTCTCCACCTGAATGCGGGTGTTGACCTCCATGAGGAAGGGATCGCCCTTGGGAGTCACGATCCACTCCCATGTGCCTACGGAGTCATAACCCACGTCGCGGGCGATGCGCAGGGAGTAGTCGATGATGTCGTCGAGCACCTTGCCTGCGTCGAAGGTGTACTGCAACTCGCCAGGCATGAAGCCGGGAGCGACCTCGATGCGTTTTTGCCGCCCGGTGCTCTGCACGGTGCAGTTGCGGGTGCCGAAATGCACGTGGGCCGTGCCTTTGCGGTCGCCCAGCACCTGCACTTCAAGATGGTTGAAATCGAAGATGCGCTGCTCGATAAGCACGCCGGAATCCTGGAATTGACGCTTGGCGTAGTTGCGCAGGCGGCGGTAGGTAGTGCGGAAGGTGTCCATGCGCTCCACCTCCTCGATGCCCATGCCGCCGCCGCCGGCGGAGGCCTTGAGCAGCACCACGTGGCGCTCGAACCCTTGGTCGGCCTGGAAAGCGAAAAGGCTTTTCGCGATTTCCTCGGCCTCCATCTCGTCGTAAACGGGCTTGTCCGACCCTGGAACAGTGGGTACGCCAAGCTTTCTGGCCAAACGCTTGGTGTTGATCTTGTCGCCAAGTTCACGGATGACGCGCCATGACGGTCCGATCCAGATCAGGGGGCGGTCGCGGTTGACCACGCGGCGCGCAAAGCGGAAGTCCTCGGCGAAGAAGCCGTAGCCGGGATGCACGGCCGTGGCGCCCGCAGCGTCGGCCACGGAGAGCAACTCGTTGGCGTCGTGGTAGGAGGCAACGCGATAGACAGCCTCGTCCCCACCGTGCTTGCGGGCGTGCGAGACGTGGCCGGACTGGGCGTCTTCCTTGGTGTGCACGGCCACGAAGCCCAGATCAAGCTTGCGACAGGCATTGATGATGCGGATGGCGATCTCGCCCCGGTTTGCGACCAAGACTTTATGTCGATTCGCGGACACGCGTATCTCCCTTCTGAAAAGGCCGACTGGTGGAGTCGACGCTTACGACCGGATCATGCGGCGGGCGGAATGTTGATGAAAGCGCACGGCCCGGCCGGGCTATGGGTGTCGAATTTTTCACGCCGCGTCCGTGCGCGCGGCACCTCTTTAATCGGATCACGCTTCCTCGGCGCCGAGATTACCACCAAGACATGGCGGCATTGGTCCGGCTTGGTTCCCTAGCCCCGGCAGCCGAGCAAACGGCCTTTTGAACCGGAGTGACTTGAAAGTCAAGCTCGCTCGCGACTACCGGGTATTCACACAAAGTCGTAACATTACCTCATTCAACGATTTTTTCCAGGACAAATTCGACACGCCTGTTCTGGGCTCGATTCTCGGGTGACGTGTTGGGGAGCAGCGGGTCGAGATCGGCAAGCCCGGTGGCGGTCATGCGGTTGGGGTTGAGCCCGAGTTCCACCATCAGCCGGAGAACGTTGACAGCACGCATGGCGGAAAGTTCCCAGTTATCGCGAAAACGCGCGGTGGGCGACGGCAACACGTCGTCCGTGTAGCCCTTGATGTTGATCATCTGGTCGGGATATTTGATGAAAAAATTCTTGAGCTGTCCAAGAACAACCCTTCCTCCGGGCTTGAGCGTCGCTGAGCCTGAATCGAAGAGCACCTCGCTGGGCAATCTAAGCGTGATCTTGCCCTTGTCCAGTTTGGCCGTCAGCACCCCTTCCACGCCTTCGGTGGTCTGCAGGAGTCTCACATCCTGAAAGACTCGCTGCTGCGCCTGTTCTATCTGGCGGCGCAACTGGACCTGTTCCACCAGCACCGAGGCCTCCTTGGCCGTGATGCGGGAAGTGGCGATGGTCGTCTCTTTGCCCTGGATGGCCGCACGGATGGCCGTGAAGGATTCGGAAAACTGGCTTTGATCGAGCGAGGACATGGAGAAGAGCAGGATGAAGAAGGTCAGGAGCAGCGTGACCATGTCGGCATAGGTCATCAGCCAATAATTCTTCGGCTCCTGTTCTTCTTCCTGATCAAGGAACCCCTGGGGCTCATCGCTCATACTTCCGTTCCTTCGGAGCTATGAATGATGAGAGCTTCTCGTAGACGAGACGCGGGTTGTTGTTTTCCAGAATCGACTTCGCGCCCTCGAAGATGATCTCCAGATGTAGGATCTCCTGCTGCGTGCGGGCGTAGAGCTTGCCCGCGATGGGCAGGAATATGAGCGTGGACAGGATGATGCCGTAGAACGTTGTCGTCAGGGCTACGGCCATGGCCGGGCCGAGCGAAGACGGGTCGTCGAGCCGGGTGAGCATCTGCACGAGACCGATCAGCGTACCGATCATGCCGAAGGAGGGCGCGTAGGCGGCCAGCCCCTTGAACACGTCCTGCCCAATCTTGTGACGGCGCTTCATGGCTCCAATCTCGATACGCAGGGTATCCCGGATCAAGGCGGGGTCGGCGTTGTCCGCAATAAGCTGACAGGATTTCTTCAGGACCGCGTTCTCTGTCTGGATATTTTCCAGGGCCAGCAATCCTTCGCGACGGCTGATCTCGGCCACTTTGACCATGATGTCGACCACTTCGCGGGGCCGCACTTTGCGCGAGGCGAAGATCTTCACGCCCGCGTAAAAGGCCTGGATGACCTCCTCGAAAGGAAAGGCCACGCTGATAGCGGCCAGCGTGCCGCCGACAACGATCATGATGCTCGGGACGTTGACGAAATCCATGAAGGAGCCGCCGAGAAAGATGGCTCCGAAAACCATGGCCAAGCCGACGACGAGACCAAGAAGAGTCGAGATGTCCATTCCGTTCGCCTAGGCAACCAATCGTTCGCACAGGAGTCGTCTTGACACGGGCCGATCCCTGAAAGACATTCGCGAGGTCCCTGACGCTTGGACTTACGCCCGAATTCTCTAGCAGAATCGAGATGGATATGCAAAACATTGGAAAAGTCCAAGAATGCGCGCGGCTTGTCCGCGATCGCCTGGGCGCCGTCGAGCCGGAAGCGGTCGGCATAGTGCTCGGAACGGGCCTCGGGGGATTCGCCGAAACCCTAACCGACGCGCGTATCCCCTATGACGAGATCCCGGGTTTTCCCGCCTCCACCGTCGCAAGCCACGCGGGCGCTCTTCTTCAGGGACGCGTTACCGACCGCCAAGTGCTGGCCCTATCCGGTCGCGTTCATATCTATGAAGGATATGACCCCCGGGACATCTGCCTCGGCGTGCGCACCCTGGCAGCGCTCGGCGTGAAGACCGTGATCCTGACCAACGCCGCGGGCGCGCTCGACCCGCGCTTTTGTGTGGGCGACCTGATGTGCATCTCCGACCATCTCAACTGGACGGGACGCACCCCCCTGGCCGGTCCCAACCGCGACGAATGGGGATGCCGTTTTCCCGACATGCGCCAAGTCTGGAGCCCCGAACTGATCGCCCTGACCATGGAAACAGCGCTCTCACTGGGCATCCGGCTCGAAAAAGGGGTCTACCTGCAAACGCCGGGCCCCCAGATGGAGACGCCGGCCGAGACGCGCGCCTACCGCATGCTCGGGGCCGACGCCGTGGGCATGTCCACGGTGCTCGAAGCGATCGCGCTGCATCACATGGGTGTCAAGCTTCTTGGCATCTCCTGCCTGACGAACAAAAATCTGCCCGATTGCATGGAAGAAGCGAGTCTGGAGACGGTCATCGCCCGTGCCACGGAAACGGGCGGCCGCCTTTCGCGGCTGCTGAGGGCTCTCATACCGAAAATTCCGGAGCCCGAAGACGCCCACGCGGGCAAGAACGCCTAAAGTTTTCCCGAAGACGTCCGATAGCGGGTCGAGGCCGCCACGCGGCCCAAGCGAGGTTTGTCATGCCGAACGTCCATCGCATTTGCGCCGTGTTCGCCGGAATCGTTCTGCTCGCCGCCCTGACTGCGGGATGCTCCGTGCAGACGCTGGAAGACTTTCACGCCGCCGCGCAGCGCATGAATCCCAAGAAATCGCCGTGCGAGACGACGGGCTGCGTTCTCGCGGCGAACATGCAGGCGGCCGACACGCTCGATCGCGCGCTTCAAAGCCGCAAATTCCCCAAGAGCGGCCGCATCGTCCTCACGACCTTCGTGGACGTGGACAACCTCGCTGAAACCTCGACCTTGGGCCGTCTGATTCCGGAACAGATATCCGCGCGGCTGGCCCAGAAAGGCTACTCCGCGGTCGAATTGAAGACCCTTTCTCCGGACATTGCAATCCAAAATGATGTGGGCGAGTTCGCCCTTTCGCGACAGACCGGGGAAGTGGTCAAGACGGGCCTGGGCGATGCCATCCTGATCGGGACGTATGCCATGGGAGCGGCCTCGATCGCCGTGACAGTCCGGGTCATTGACGCCGACGACAACGTGGTCCTGGCCGGAGCGGGCTACGAATTGCCGCTCTCCCCCGACGTCATGACTCTGGCCCAGATCGCGCCAGCGCAGCGGTCGGCAGGAACGGGACCCGCGGACCTGCGGCCCGTGGTCTCCACGCTGCTGCCCGGCGACAGGCGCTAAACATCTGCACTCGCCCAAAGGCCGTCCGGCCCAGGCTTCTTGCCCTTTTTCCGCCGACCTGCTAGAGGCTCGCATGACCGGACGCGCGGCCAACGGCCGTGATCGGCATATTTACATCTTTTTGGAGGTTGCATGGCCAAGGAAGACGCGATTGAAGTAGACGGCGTGGTGCAGGAGGCCCTGCCCAACGCCATGTTCCGCGTGGAACTGGAAAACGGGCACGAGGTGCTGGCCCATATTTCCGGCAAAATGCGCAAGTATTACATCCGCATCCTGCCCGGCGACAAGGTGAAGGTCGAACTCTCCCCCTACGACCTGACCCGCGGCCGCATCACCTATCGTCTCAAGTAACGGCGCGGCGGCCACTCCGCCGCGCGGGACCACCCCGCCATGAAACACACGGGCGTCGTCACCTGGTTCAACGAGATCAAGGGCTTCGGGTTCATTCGCGACCACGTCGCGAACGACGACGTGTACGTGGACTTCTCCGCCGTGCAGCGGGAAGGATTCCGGACGCTCTCGGCGGGCGAAGAGGTCGAATTCGTCCGCACCGAGACTGCGGGCGCGCCCAAGGCCGCTGAAGTTCGCGTCATCGGCGGCGCATCCTGACGCACCCCGCCTCCGAAGCAGCATCCGCCGCTGTGCGGCGAAAAATCAAGACTCGCGCGAAAATCCGAGCAGCGCCCGTGCGTTGACCGTGCGCCCTGCCTCCGCCTCTTCATGAACGGCCTGCGGCTCAAAGCCGCCAGCGCAACCGTGTCTCTTTGACGCAGCTTATTACTGCGCCAGGACGGCCTCCTGCACCCCCTGACCTCCCGCGTCGCGCGCCAGAGCCAGTTCGTCGGCCGAGAAGACCTTGCCGATGTCGAGGATGATCACGAAATGCTCGTCCTGCTTCCCCATGCCCCGAATGAACCGGGTGTCGATGCTCGTTCCCATGCGCGGCGCGGGCTCGATGGCCTCGGGCGTCATCTCCACCACCTCGCGCACCGAATCGACCAACGCGCCGAGCACAGTGTCCTCGCCCTCGACCTCGACCTCGACGATGATGATGCAGGTGTTGACCGTGGCCTCGACCTCGGGCAGGCCGAACTTCAAGCGCATGTCCACCACCGGCACGGCGTGGCCGCGCAGGTTGATGACGCCACGCATGAAGGGAGGCGTGCGCGGGATGCGCGTGATGTTCGTGAGTTCCAGAACCTCGCGGACCGACCCGATGTCCAGGGCGAATATCTCGTCTGCAAGGGTGAACGTCAGATACTGGTTGGTCTGCTTTTCCACTTCGCCGCTCATGATTCCCCCGAAACGCGCAGCCACGCCGCGGTTTGATCCCTTTCCCCTAAAGCCCCCGTCGCAAGCGCCGTCCGATTCCCTTGGACGACAAGACTTGGACGAAAGGCCCAGGGCTTCATGAAGGCACTATCGAGCCAGCCCCGCGACGTGTCAAGGAATTATAGTTTTGACGGAGAGCCCCGACGGGCTGGTCAGGCGTCGGGGTGGTCGTGGTGCACGTCGCCCGAAGGGTGAATGTGTACGTGGGCGTGCGGGGCGGGCTTGGACTCGGCGCACACGCGTCCGTTCTTGATGGAGCAGAAATCGTCCGTGGTCTTGGCCAGAAAATCCCAGTCGTGCGAGATGATGACCATGGCCTGGTCCATGCCCCGCAGGATGGCGATCAACTTCTCGCGAGTCGCGGGGTCGAGATTGTTGGTCGGCTCATCGAGCAGGAGCGCCTGCGGGTTCATGGCCAGCACGGCGGCCAGGGCGACAAGCTTTTTCTCCCCGCCGGAAAGCCTGTGCGTGAGCCGGTTCTCGAACCCGCCGAGCCCTAAGGAAGCCAGGACGCCAAGAGCCGTCTCGCGGGCCTGGGCAGGAGGTTGGCCAACGTTCAGTGGTCCGAAGGCCACGTCGTCGAGAACCGTGGGGAAAAAAAGCTGATCGTCGGCGTTTTGCAGCAAAAGCCCGATGGCGGCCCGAACCGGGCCGAAATCCCTTTCCCCCTTCACCTCGCGTCCTTTGAAGAGCACCCTGCCCCGCTCAGGCACGAGCAGGCCCATCATGACGTGCACAAGCGTGGTCTTGCCGCTGCCGTTGGGTCCGAGCAGGCCGATGCGCTGCCCCGCGCGCAGGGAAAAGGCCGCATCGTCGAGCACCGGGGCGCTTGCGCCCGGATACGTGTAGCGCACGCTATCGAGGGCGATCAAAGGGACGTCAGGCATGGACGCCCCGCGTCAAGACATCCACGGCGGCCACAGCCGCGCAAAGGCCGGACATACACCCCAAAAAAAGCGCGTCAAAGGACCGGAAGCGAAATTCACGCAGGGAGACAAAGCGCCCGGTGAAGCCCCGCAGCAGCATGGCCTGATGAACTCGCTGCGCCCGGTCGTGGCTCTTGACCAGCACCATGGCCAAGAGTGCGGCCACGGTACGGTAGGTGTGCATGGAGGTGCGCGGTACGAATCCCCGCAGCTTGGCGGCCGTGCGTAGACGTCCGAATTCCTCGCCCACGACCTGCACGAAACGATAGGTGAAGAGAAAAAGGAACGCCAGCTTTCCCGGCACGCGCAGCCGATACATGGCCTGCCCCAAGGTTGCGGCGTCCGACGTAGCTACGAGGGCAATGAAAGCGAGCACGATGGCGTTGGATTTGAGGCTGATGAGCAGGGCCAGTTCGATGCCTTGCTGCGTGGCCGCGAGAGGGCCGATCGAACGGACCGTCTCGCCCGGCGTGGAAAAGGGCAGCATGAGCCACAGGAACGCGATGAACAGGTTGACCACGAAAAGACGCTTCAGAAGCGGAAGAAGGCGCGGCCGCGAGGCGGCCAGGACGAGGCAAGCGCAGGCAAGGGCCACGGCGGCGGCGCGCGGCGTTGCGCTCACGGCCACCACGACCGAGAAGAGGGTTGCGGCCACGAGACGCGCGCGCGGGTCGAGGCGGTGGATGATGGTGTCGCCCGTGGCGAACGGCTCGTCGAACATCACTCCTTCTTTCGCGCGAACCGCCGCCTGGCGTCAAGCCACGCCGCGATGCCGAAAATCCCCACGATCCAGCCGAGCCCGCCCACCACGTCGCGAAGGCCCGGGCCGTCGTCGGGCGGCACGGGCGCTTGGGGCGGCTTCGCCGCTGCCGGCGCACCGGACTCGGCGCCAAGGGCGGGTTCCGCAGTCGCGGGCACGGCAGCTTCAGCCCGGTCTCCCGCAGCCAGTTCCTCGGGCGCGATGCTCCACTCGGCGCGGTGTCCCGCTCCCGCGTCAACAACGATTGTCAGTCCCTGCCCGCCGTGTTCCATGGGCACGGCAAAGACGGCGCGGCCCTCGGCGTCGGTCGTTCCGGTGGCCAGCACCGCGCCGCTGGCCGTGTCCACGATCTCGACCTTGCCCCCGTTCACCCGGCTGCTTCTGCTGTAATAGGCATCCACCATGACCTGCCCTCCCTCGATCCAGGCGAAGGCATGGACCCGGTGGGCGAAGGCCTCGTGCGGAAGGACGCCCAGGAAACAACAGGCCATGATGACGAAAAGAAAGCGCGACATGGAGGCTCCTTGGATCAGCGCGGCGAAGTGTGCAGCAATTCGGGACGGGATTTGGCGAAAAAGGCCACGGCCATGGCCGTGACCAGACCCTCGACGACCATGACCGGCAGATGGCCGACGACCAGCACTGTGGCCGCCGTGCCGAAGGCTTCGTCGCTCAAGGCGAGGGAGAAGGCGGTCAGGAGCGCGGCCAGAAGCACTCCGGTAAAGCCGCACGCGAAGCCCCCAAGGGCGGCGGTTCTTCCCGTGGCGAGCAGCGGCCGGAACAACACCCAGCAGACGACGGCTGGAAACGCCATGTTGAAGGCGTTGACGCCCAGCGCGGTGAGCCCGCCGTACTGGAACAGCACGGCCTGCAGGGCCAGGGCCACGAGGATTGCGGGAAAGGCGGCCGGTCCGAGGATCGCGCCGAGCAGCCCGTTGAGCACGAGGTGGGCGTTGGCCGGACCGATGGGCACGTGGATGAGCGAGCCCACGAAAAACGCGGCCGCCATGACGGCCACGGTCATCAGCCGCTCATGGCCGATGCGGCGAAGCCCGATCGCGGTTCCGGCGATAGTCAGCGCCGCTCCGCCGAGCAAGACGGGCACGGAAAGAACGCCTTCGGAAATGTGCATCGGCCGCCTTCATCCGCCGCCAGCAAGGCCGGGCGCACACCCGGCCCTGCAGACAGCGTTTGTTTCTCTATTTCGCGCGCTTGGGCTCGACGAATTTGGTCCAGAGCACTGCGCCCATCTCCACGTCCTTGTCCTCGCCCTCGTGCTGCAACGGCTCCGAAGCGGTGGTCAGGGCGGCGAAGCCCCACCAGCCCGCCCAGGGCACGGCATAGGAGAAGACACCATTGTCGTCGGTGAGCACGACCTGCGTGATCAGGTAGTCATTGGGCGCTTCGTACTTGCCGTCGCGATTGTAGTATTCGACCTCGACGACCACGCCCGGCGCGGGCACGCCGTCAACGAACACGCGGCCGGTGAAGACGTTGCCCGCGTAGTTGCCGAAGGGCCGGGTCAGGGGGACGATCTCCGTGGCCAGCCCGAGCGGTTCCTCCCAGCCCTCCTCCTCGCCGAAGGCGGGCACCACCACCTTGGTCAGGTGCTGGATGAAGCAATCCTCGGCGGGCTCGAAATAGGGCTTGGGCGTCATGACGAAGGAATACACGCCCGGCCGCTGCACCGTGTAGGTGGCGGTGAAGGCCTCGCCGCCCATGATCGTGGCGGGCTTCAGAACGGAGGAGATGTCCTGGACCTCGCCGTCGACATAGACCTCGAAACCGGGTTTTTCGAGCGTCATGCCCTCGCCTTCCATGGGATGCGAGAACGACAGCTCCAGGGTCAACGCAGCCTGCTTCCTGTCCAGGACGACGTCCTCGGACGGAATGACCATGCCGAAATGGGCCAAGGCCGCCTTGGCCGCGACCAGCACGAGCAGAAAGGTCAGAATGGACGCGATGCGCTTCATTGCTCCTCCGGGTTGGTTCGCACAGTAGCCACGTCTGGTCGCGCAGTGAAAGCCGCGGCAGAGCGGGCTCGAGCGTGGTGGCGTTCCGTGTTACGATTTTGCTCTTTGTGCATCCCGGAAGAGATGGTTGTCAATTGATTTCACACGCCAGGCCTCATCTTTCGAAAGACTGGCATGCCTCGCGCATGGCGACCAGCTTCCTTGATCGCGGCAGCCGCTTGATGCGCGCCTCCAGCGCGCAGGCGCTCGACCTGTCGCGACAGCACGCGGCCGCGAGCAGCCGCACCGGCCTGCGGGAGAAGGTATAGCGCGCCCCGCCGGGAGACAGGCCGTTGTGCTCGGCCAGCCGCCGGTCGAGATCCTTGGTCACGCCGCAATAAAGCGTCTTGTCGGAACATTCGAGAAGGTACACGTGCCACGCCATGATCACATCCTGGCCGCGCGTATCGCGGCACATGGGTTGTAGCCCTGGACGCAGCGATCCACAAGCCTTGATGCCGTAGTCTGGAGAAGCCGCACGCCCGGCCAGACGCCATTCGCAGACCTGCGCCCATCTCAAGCGGAATATCTATATGTTGTGCAAATTCAATTGATACAATCAATTGTACTTGCATGATAACGATCAGTATCGTCCCTCAAATTTCAACCTGGAAGATGTGCACCGGTCTTCAGTGCTGCCCTGCCCATACTGGTCACGATTCCATTGCATCATGTCTCACCTCCGCCCAGGGAGTGATCTGGGCGCAATTGCGCACGCCGCCATGAACTCGACGCATGACATGGCATGAAGAGCACAAGCATTGTTTCCCCAAGCGAACACAAAAAGAATTCGATTGCCGGTCCAGTGTCAAAAGGTGCTTTATAGACTTGATCCCTTCGTTTTCAGATCGAGAAGGCGGATTTTCTGGTGGATCGAACTCAACAAGGAGAAAGGCATCATGCGCTCACGACGTTTTTTCTGGACGCTCTATTCGCTGCTGCTCATGGCAGGCATAGCGTTCCTTCCCGCTCTGGGACAGGCGAAGAACGCGCCGACGCTCAAGGTGAGCTACGTCTTCACCACCCACCACACGCCGCTCATGATCGCCGCGATCAAGGGGGAGGAGTTCAGGGACCAGGGGGTCTGGCTCAGACCGCTGCTGGACAAGCAGAAATACGAACTCGTGGCCGACGGGGACACCGTGGCCTTCCTCGACTTCGTGGTGGCCAAAAGCGGGTCGGAGTCGGCCACGCTGTTCGCCATGAAGCACATCGACATGGCCCTCGCCTCGGTCACGGCCATGATGGCCGCCGTGGACAAGGGAACTCCCGTGAAGGTGCTGTGTCCGCTGCAGACCGAAGGCATGGCGCTGGTGGCTCCCACCGATTCGAGCCTGGAAAACTGGGATGCCTTTTTGGCCGCAGCCAATAACGCCAAGCAGCCGATCAAGATCGGCTACCACTCGCCGACCAGCGCGCCCAAAATCGTCTTCGAGGGAGCGCTCCGGGAATCCGGCCTGACGGTCACTGAGAATCCCAATGACTACCAGGCGAAAGTGCTCATGGTGGACCTCAAGGAGACGGGCAACATGCTCCCTGCCCTGGCGTCCAAGCAGGTGGAGGCCATCGTCGGCCCCTCGCCCTTCCCCGAGGTCGCCGTCAGCCGCGGCGTGGGCAAGGTGGTCGCCGATCTTCGCGATCTGCCGCCGGAAGGCAGATGGCACGACTATCCCTGCTGCGTCACCGCCGCCCGCGACGACGTCATCGAAGCGCATCCCGAGGTCATGCGGACATTCATCGAACTGATGGCCAAAACGAACACATGGTGCAACCAGAACCAAAGCGAAGCCGGCGCTCTGGCCGCGAGCTGGATCGGAATTCCCGAGTCGGCGGGGCGGGCCTCAAAACTCGTCTTCCTGACGGGATTCACGGATAGCTGGATGGCCAACTCCGGAAACTATCTCGATATCCTCAACCATATGGACAAGTTCAACGGCCAGCTCAAAGGCAAGACGCTGCAGCAGGCCATGACCCTGATGTTCGACACCCGCTTCATCGAACCGGCCGGACAGTGATTTCGCGCCGCCCCCGGTTCCACAAAAGCCGGGGGCGGTTCGGTTCAGGAAGGGACGCCATGAAAAAGTCGCCGACACACATCCTGATGCCCCTGGGGCTGCCCCTGGCCGTGCCGCTTCTCTTTCTGGCGGCCTGGACATGGCTGGCCGGGCTCGTGGCCAACGACATCATCCTGCCTCCGCTGGCCCAGGTCATGGAGATTCTGGGCAAGCCGGGGGAAGGGCTCATCAGCATGGGCTCGCTGGGTCTCAATCTGGCCGTGAGCCTGGTCCGCGTGCTCACCGGCTATCTCCTGGCCGTGGTCATCGCGGTGCCGCTTGGCATCGCCATGGGATATTACGCCTCCATCTTCAAGATGCTGAACACGTTCCTGGGCCTGTTCCGCCCCATCCCTCCCCTGGCCTGGGTGCCGCTCGTGCTCGCCTGGTTCGGGGTGGCCAGTCTCGCCACGGTCTTCGACGTGGAACCCGGCCCGGCCTATGTTTTTCTGAACAACCTCAAATTCTCCATGGTCTTCATCATCTTCATCGGCGCGTTCTACCCCGTGCTGACCAGCTCCATCCATGGAGTGCGCAGCGTGCGCACGACGCTCGTGGACTCGGCAAGGGTTCTGGGCGCGAGCCGCTACGATATCTTCCGCAAGGTGCTCCTGCCCGCGGCCGCGCCATCCATCGTCACGGGCATGCGCATCGGCCTGGGCGTGGCCTGGATGTGCCTGGTTTCCGCCGAAATGCTGCCGGGCAGCCTGTCGGGCGTGGGGTATCTCATCACCCACGCGTACACCGTGGCCCGCACCGACATCGTCGTGGCCGGAATGATCGGCATCGGGGCCGTGGGAGCCTTGCTGGACCTGGCCTTTCGTCTCGTCGAGGACCGCCGCTTCGCGTGGCAGCGCCTGGAACGGTAGGTGGACATGACCAAGCCTCCCGACATCCTGCGCATCGATCGTCTGGAAAAACGCTTCCTTTCACGCGGTGGCCCGGTCGAGGCCCTGGCCTCGGTGAGCCTTGCGGTGAAGGATGGGGAGTTCCTGAGCATTGTGGGGCCCTCGGGTTGCGGCAAGTCCACGCTCCTGCGCATCGCCGCGGGCTTGGAGTCCGCAACGCAGGGCGGAACCTACTACAGAGGGCATCCCGTGGCCGGACCGTGCCGGGAGGTCGGCATGGTCTTCCAGGAATACTCGCTGCTCCCTTGGCGCACGGTCCTGGACAACATCGCCCTGGGACTGGAATTTTCGGGCGTTCCCAGATCCGAACGCCGCAAGCGGGCCAAGCGGTACCTCGATCTCATCGGCATGAAGGAATTCAGGCAGGCCCTGCCCCATGAATTGTCGGGAGGAATGCGCCAGCGGGTTGCCATCGCCAGGGCCCTGGCCAACAAGCCCGAACTGCTCCTGATGGACGAGCCGTTCGGAGCGCTGGACGCATACACGCGCATCCTGCTCCAGAAGGAACTCCTGCGCATCTGGCAGCATGAGCGCAAAAGCGTGGTCTTTGTGACGCACAGCGTTGACGAGGCCATCTTCCTGTCCGACCGCATCGTGGTCATGTCCGCACGGCCCGGGCGCATCATCGAGACCATAGCGGTGACCATGGAAAGGCCGCGCGACCGCGCAAACCCGGATTATGGGCGGCTGTCGGCGCGCATTCTCGAAAAGCTCGAGGCGGAAGCGGCTCCATGACCGGGAATACCGGCCATGATCGTGGCGCGCCTCTCAGCGCGACAAAGGGCCGCCGAATAGTTTCGGCGGCCCTTTCGTTCTCGTGGTAGCCGGGGCGGGACTTGAACCCGCACACTCGAAGAGCACCTGATTTTGAGTCAGGCGTGTCTGCCATTCCACCACCCGGCCGGGAAGGGTACAATCCCTATGCAATGGCGGGCCGCCCTGTCAAGCCACAATGCCAAATAGACACCGGCCCCTTGTCCTCCGCCTCGTGCGGTGCTAGAGGCCTGTTCTTTGCTGAACGGCGTTCGTCCGCCACCGCCATCGAGGAACGAGCATGATCCTGCCCGTGGGAACCATCGTCAACGCCGCGGCCATCCTGGCCGGGGGAGCGATCGGGCTTGCGCTCGGCGCGCGCCTGCCCGCGCGCGTGCGCGCCATCGTCTTTCAGGGGCTGGGCCTTTGCACCCTGGCCCTGGGCCTGAAGATGGCCGCCACCTTCACCGCGCCCCTGATCGTCTTCTTCTCCATCCTGCTCGGCGGAGTCATCGGCGCGGCCATGAATCTCGAAGATTGGCTGGCCTCGCTCGGCGACCGCCTCAAGCGGCTGGTGCGCAGCAAGAACGAGACCTTCACCGCCGGGCTCATTTCGGCCTTCCTGCTCTACTGCGTGGGCTCCATGACCATTCTCGGGGCCTTCGACGAGGGACTGCGCGGCGACCCCACCATCTACTACACCAAGGCCCTGCTCGACGGTTTCGCCTCCATCGCGCTGGCCTCCACCTACGGCGTGGGCGTGCTCTTCTCGGCCATCCCCGTCTTCCTCTACCAGTACGGCCTGACCCTCTTCGCGGCCCAGTTCCAGGATCTGATCACCCCTGCGGTGATGAACGAGCTAACCGCCGTGGGCGGGGTGCTCATCATGGGCATCGGCATCAATCTGCTCGAACTCAAATACATCAAGCTCGGCGACCTTCTGCCCTCCATGGTCGTGGTCGTAATCCTGGGTTCGGTCTTCCTTTGACCCCACGCCGTGAACGAAACCGAAAAGGCCGTGACGCATAAGCGCCACGGCCTTTGTTCTTCAAAGTCCGTTTCTCAACCAGCTCAATCTAGAGAGCCTGCCCAAGCAGTTCGCCGAACTCCTTGCAGCCGACCTGGGTCGAACCGTCGATCTGCCCCGCCAGGTCCACGGTCACGCGCTTGCCGGAGATGACCTTCTCCATGGCGGCGTGGATCAAGGCGGCGGCCTCGCCCCAGCCGACGTGCTCGAGCAGCATGGCGCCCGAAAGGACCAGCGAACCGGGGTTGGCCAAGTCCTTGCCCGCTATGGTCGGCGCGGTGCCGTGGGTCGGCTCGAAAAAGGCGATGTCGTCGGACATGTTCACGCCGGGAGCGAGTCCCAGGCCGCCCACCTGCGCCGCCAGGGCGTCGGAGAGGTAGTCTCCGTTCAGGTTGGGCGAGGCGATGACGTGGTACTGCTCGGGGAACATGAGCACCTGCTGGAACAGCGCGTCGCAGATGCGGTCCTTGATGATCACGGGCTTTTTGCCGCCGTTCTTGGCCTCGTCCTCGGTCATCACCGAATCCGCGAACTCCTCGGCCGCGACTTCATAGCCCCAGGCGCGGAACGCCCCTTCCGTGAACTTCATGATGTTGCCCTTGTGGGCCAGGGTCACTGACGGCCGCTTGTCGTCCAGGGCGAAGCGCAGGGCCTTGCGCACCAGCCGCTTGCAGCCGTTGGGCGTCATGGGCTTCACGCCCACGCCGGCCGTGTCGTCCACGTTGGCCCCGAGCTCGTCGCGCAGGAAGGCCACGAGCTTCCTGGCCTCGGTGGAGCCGGACTTGTACTCGATGCCCGCGTAAACGTCCTCGGTGTTCTCGCGAAAGACCACCATGTTCACCAGATCGGGTCGCTTGACCGGCGACTCGATGCCCTTGAAGTAGCGGATGGGACGGATGCAGGCGTACAGGTCCAAGACCTGGCGCAAGGTCACGTTCAGGCTGCGGAAGCCGCCGCCCACGGGCGTCTCCAGGGGGCCCTTCATGGCCAGATCGCAGTTCTTGAGCGCGGTCATCGTGGCCTCGGGCAGATAGTCGCCCGTGGCGTCGAAGGCCTTCTTGCCCGCCAGAATCTCCTGCCAGTCGAGCTTGCGGAAATCGCCGTAGGCCTTGGCCACGGCCGCGTCGAGAACGGGACGCCCGGCGGCCCACACCTCGCGGCCGATGCCGTCGCCCTCGATGAAAAGCACGGTCTTAGTCTGCATGTATCCTCCAAAAATCGAGATGGATGTTCGTTCGCACGTTTGCGCCAGAGAGCGGGACGCCTGCACGCAGCGCGCCCTGCCCCCGCAGCCGGGGAAAATTCGTCCAGTGTGTCTAGAGGCTTTGCCCTTGCCGGTCAAGAAACGCACAGCGGGGCGCTGCCGAACGCATAACGCGCCATTCGGCCTTCAGACGTCGAATGATCGGCAGGAAACGTGAATTTAATCACAATCGGCGGCGCAGGCACCGCCTGCCTGTATCATTGCCTGATGTGATCCGCACGCCCTCAGGGCGCATCTGGTGCGGGAACAAAATCCGCCTGAGCTTCCAAGGCGGACGAAAATTCGGGATGAAAGCGCTTGGAGCCGAGGTAGCGGCTGCTCCAGTACGGGATGGTCATGGGCTCCTCGCGCACCACGGCCCCGGTCTTGGGACTGTGCACGATGGTGCCGCGCTCGGTGACGATGCCCACGTGCAGATCCTTTGGCTTGCCGCCGGTGCGGAACACCGCCACGTCGCCTGGCTGCCGTTCGCCTGGAGGCACGAACCGTCCCCCGGCCCACAGCTCATGGGCGGTGCGCGGCACGTCCAGGCCATTTTGCGCGTGCACCCACCACACGAACCCGGAGCAATCGAAGCCCTGGTCGGGGGAATAACCACCATAGGCGTACGGCGTGCCTATCTGGGAGCGCGCCGTGACGACCAGGGGCATGCCGGGATGCCCTTCAAAACCGTGCCCGGCCGGAGGCGGCGCGGCCCCGCGCCCGGCACAGCCTGCAAGGAACAGCGCGCAGGCGAAAACGAGCAGGGCAAGACGACGGCGGTAGCTATCCATGCGCTCTTCCCTATCAGCCGGGTGAAGATATGTCATCCCGGTCCGACCGGCGGAGACGAGGTGGCGCGAGGAACCACAGGACGACGATGGTCAGCGTCCACAGTGCATAGAGCACGGCCAGGACACGCAGGTCCGCGTCCACATACAGCAGCCGGGAAAGCCAGTGGGCGATGAAGGACGTCTCGTATCCCTCTTGCCCGGCCGCGATGCGCAGGGCGCTTTCCCAGTCCGTGAGCGGGCAATAGCGGCCAAGCGCCGCGAACAGCAGCACAACCCCCATGCAGACCAGATGGGCGAGCCTGAAGAACCTGTTGCGTGCGAACTGCCACCCCATCGCGAGACCGAGCACAGTCGCGGGCAGCGCGAGGATATTGAAGGCCGCGATCAGGAAATGGACGACCAGGACGACGTCCGCCAGGAGAATCGCGAACCAGACCTGCATCTCAGCCGCCCTCCACCGGCAGTGTCAGGCGTGCGGGAGACGCACCGCCGAGGTAAAGAGTCCAGTTCACGCCGCCCTCACGTGGGATGCGCACGAACTGGTCCGCATCCGCCCCGGCCAGGGCCAGCCGGATGCGCCATCCCTTGGGCACCGCCACTGCCGTGGGCAAGAGCGGCACGACCATATCCGCAACCTCGCCGGGCACGAGCGGCGAACCGTGGGCGCGCAGGAAGGTCCGCCCGGCCTCGGAGCCCTGGTGACGGTGCAGGGCGCGTAAAACGCCTTCCGTCAGCATCGCCGCCTTGCCCGAAGGGGCCACCGCTTCGAGGTAGACGTGCACGGCCGCGTCCTCGCGATCAGCCGCAAGCCGAAGGTACGCCACGGCCTCGCCGACGATGACGAGCGGCGCGTCGAGAGGTTCGGAATCGAAGACCACGAGCCGGGCGGCGTCCTCGCGGCCAGGGTAGGCCACGTTCGAGCGGTTCAACTGGGTGCGCCAGCGGTTCGCCCCCCCGCTCCCCACGGAAAAATCAACGGCGTGAACAATGCTGGATTCCTCCTCGGGTGCTTCGCCCGAGAGCCTGCCCCCGGAGTCAAGGTGAAACGTGCGCGACGAAATCCCTTGCGGCGGCCAGACACCCGTACGTCTCCAGCCTCCGCCGTCCACCTCGTGCCCCATGACGTGGTATATCACGCCGGACTCGGGCCGTGGGCCGTTGTCCCGCAAGTGGTGTTCGAGAAAGCGCAGTTGCTCGTAGAGCCGGACACGGCGCGACGGGGGCAGAGAATCCGCGCCGGTGATGAGGTCGCTCATTTGCTCGGCCCCGTGGTTCCAGGGCCCGATGACGGTGCGGACCAGTCCGCCCAGGGCTTTGGCCCTGGCCAGCGCCGAGGCGGCATAGGCCCCGTCGTGCCAGCCGCCCCAGGCGTAGAAAGGCGTTGCAGTGGCCCGCATGTCGTCGACGAAGGCATGCGGACTGAAAGCGTCCGTGGAAACCCCCGGAGCCGGAGCCACGTCGTCTCGGAAGGTGACGCTCAATGCGTCGGCGTGGATGTCGCCATTCTTGGCGTGCTGAGCAACGTTCCTGGCCAGGGCCTCGCGCGCCGTCTCGCCCTCGCCCACCGGGGCCACGCCGCGCAGCACCTGCTTCAGCCACCAAGGGGCGCTGTCGGGCAGACGGTTGGCGTCCAGGGCCTGATTGAAGCGCCCCCAGCGGAAGACGAACCAGTCGTTTCGCACACCGCCCGGAAAGGCGATGTCGGTGTAGACATCGTAGAGGCTGAACATGGGCAGCACGGCGCGCAAGGCGGGATGCCCCAGCCCGGCCGCGAATTCCGCCGCCGTGCCCACATAGGACACGCCCATGGCGGCAACGCGGCCATTTGACCACGGCTGCCCGGCCATCCACGTGATGACCTCGCGCAGGTCCTCGCGCTCGGCCGGAGCCCACGGATAGGGCCTGCTGCCGCCCGAGGCCCCGGAACCGCGTACGTCCATGCGCACCACCGCGTATCCGTGCGCAGTGAAGAAACGTACGTCGTCGTCGAGGCCGAACAGATCGTCCAGCGGCCAAAGCATGTCGGCCCTGCGCCAGTAGCGCGTGGGAAAAAGGAGCGCGGGCGCCGTTTCCGTTCCCAACCCCCGCGGCAGCCAGACGTCCAGGGCGATGGACACGCCGTCGCGCATGACGAGGCTCACGGATTGAAGATCGACTCCGTCGAAACGCGGAACGGGAAGATGCGCGGCCGAGCCCCCGAACACGGCTTCGAGTTCGCGGGCCTCGCCGGGCGCGAGGGTATCGACCTTCTCCGGCGAGAGGATCAGCCAGCCCGCCAGGGCGATACTCACAAGGAGAATCGCCAGCGCGGCAAGAACGTGGCGAAGCCGGATGCGGCGAATCATGACCTTCAGCCCTACCCGATCGTACGCGTTGGATGCGGCGCAGTCCGTTCACGAAACGCGAGGCCGGGACGGCAAACGAGGGTTCGGGCGGCAAGGGACGCGCGAAGGGATGTCCCGTAGCGCGCCCCAGCCGTCGGGGCCCTGAAGCAGGACCGCTTACTCGACCTCGAACCGCTTAGCCGTGATGATGGTCACGGGATCGGCGGGCACGTCGTCGTGAAACCCATGGCGCTTGGTACGCACCTTGTTGATCTTGTCCACCGTGGCCATGCCCTCCTCGACCTTGCCGAAGACGCAGTAGCCGAAGGTTTCGGGAGTGTCTCCCCTGCGATCCAGGAAGTGGTTGTCCTTGACGTTGATGAAGAACTGGGCCGTGGCGCTGTGCGGCTCCATGGTCCGGGCCATGGCGATGGTCCCGCGCAGGTTCTTGACCTCGGGGTTGGCCTCGTTCTCGACCGGCGCGCCCGTGGGACGCTCCTTCATCATCATGTCGAACCCGCCGCCCTGGTTCATGAAATCGCGGATCACGCGGTGGAAGATCGTGCCGTCGTAAAAGCCCTTGTCCACGTAGGAGAGAAAGTTCTCCACGGTCTTGGGGGCCTTGTCGGCGAAAAGTTCAAGAAGAATCTCTCCCTCGGAAGTTTCCAGCAGCACCATGGGATTTGACATCGCTTCTCCTTACTCCGTTTCTTTCTCGTGTCGTTTCGTCGCCACCACGGTCCGGTCCCGGCCCGCCTCCTTGGCCTCGTACAAAGCCTGATCGACGATGGCGAAAAATTCCGTGGCCGTGGAGACGGCCTTGTGGTCCAGTTCGGCCACGCCGAGCGAGACGCGCACCGTGACGTGGCTTCCGTCAGGCATGGCAACGGGGTGCTATTTGATCACGTTGCGTATGCGCTCGGCAAGCGTCAACCCACCCTCGGCATCCGTGTTGGGCATGATGACCGCAAATTCCTCGCCGCCCACGCGGGCCACGGTGTCACCCTGACGCACCAGCCCCGCCACGGTTTGGGCCACGATCTTCAACACCTTGTCGCCCGCGGGATGCCCCCAAGTGTCGTTGACCTGTTTGAAGTGGTCCAGGTCGAGCAAAATGAGCGTGAGCGGCTTGGTATAACGCTGGGCGTTGCTGAATTCGGCTTTCAAGGTCTCATGGAAATAGCGTGTGTTGAAGAGTCGCGTCAGGTGATCCACCAACGACAATTCGGCGAATCGCTGCTCATGCCTCCCGACCACATATCCGAAAACCCCAAAGGAGGCCATGGAACCAAGCGTGATGTATCCGAAAAGCAGTGCCTGATACCCTGCGTCGGCTTTCGACCAAAGATCGAAAAGCGTACAGATCACGGCCCAGCCGAGTCCGACTCCCATGCCGAGAACCAGACCCTGCCTGAGGCGTCGTGCGGTTTTTCCCACGTCCGGCAGGTTCATCGTGCGTATCTAGCACCAAATCATCCGGCCGCTCAATGCTTTTGAGTCCGCAACCTCCCCCGCCGCAAACCCGGCTCTTGACGCGGCCTGTCAGGATTCCTTTTTGCGCGCCGCCCGCAAGGAGTGCCGCTTGATCTGCGAAAGCTCGGCCTTGCGCAACCGGATGGAGGACGGCGTGACCTCCACGAGTTCATCGTCACGGATGAAGTTGATGGCCCGCTCAAGCGTCATGGGCGTGACGTTGGTCAGGATCACGTTCTCGTCCTTGCCCGAGGCGCGCATGTTGGTGAGCTTCTTCTCCTTGCACGGGTTCACGTCCAGATCGCTCTCCCGATTGTGCTCGCCCACGATCATACCCTCGTAAACGGGATCGTTGGGCACGACGAAGAGACGACCGCGCGGCTCCAGGTTGAAGAGCGCATAGGCCACGCCCTGCCCAGACCGGTCGGCCACCAGCGACCCGGTGAAGCGGGTCGGGAAATCACCGCGAAACTCGCCGTACCCCTCGAAGTACGAGGTCATGATGCCCGTGCCCTTGGTGTCGGTCAGGAACTCGTCACGATAACCGATGAGCCCGCGCGACGGCACGTTGAACTCGAGCCTGACGCGGCCGTTGCCATGGTTCACGAGATTCACGAGACGCCCCTTGCGCTGCGAGAGCTTCTCCGTGACCGTGCCGGTGAATTCCTCGCCGCAGTTCACGTAGAGGCGCTCGATGGGCTCGAGCTTCTTTCCCTGCTCATCGGTCTTGAAGATGACCTCGGGCCGGCCGACCGTGAGCTCGAAGCCCTCCCGGCGCATGGTCTCAACCAGGATGGCCATCTGGAACTCGCCGCGCCCCTTGACCAGAAAGCTGTCGCGGCCCTCAGCCTCCTCCACGCGGATGGAGACGTTGGCCAGGCTCTCGCGCACCAGGCGCTCGCGCAGCTTGGACGAGGTGAGTTGCTTGCCCTCGCGCCCGGCCAGGGGGGAAGTATTGATGGAAAACTTCATGAAGACAGTGGGGTCGTCCACGGTGATGCGCGGCAGGGCCTTGCCGCCATCTTCAACGGTGATCGTGTCGCCGATGTGCACGTCCTCGATGCCCGAAAGGACGACGATGTCGCCGGGTTCAGCCGTAGCCGCGTCCGCCAGCCGGATGCCTTCGTAGGTCTGCAGCCGCGAGACGCGAAGTGGTTTGCGCTGCCCGCCCTCTCCCACGCAGATCAAGCGCTCGCCCGAGGTCACCCGGCCGTGAAAGACCTTGCCGATGGCCAGACGCCCGAGAAATTCCGAATAGCCGAGATCGGAGACGAGCATCTGGAACGGCTCGCCCTCGTCATGAAGCGGCGCGTGGATCTTCTCGATGATGGTTTCGAAGAGGGGCGTCAGATCCACCCGGGGATCGTCCAGGTCGCGCATGGCCACGCCGTCGCGTCCCACGGCGTACAGCAGGGGGAATTCGAGTTGCTCGTCGGTGGCGTCGAGTTCGATGAACAGATCGTAGACCTCGTTCACCACTTCCTGCGGCCTGGCGTCCTTGCGGTCGATCTTGTTGATGACGACGATGACGCGATGCCCGGCTTCGAGGGTCTTCTTGAGCACGAAGCGGGTCTGGGGCAGCGGCCCCTCCGAGGCGTCCACGAGCAGGATCGCGCCATCCACCATGGACAGGGCGCGTTCTACCTCGCCGCCGAAGTCAGCGTGACCAGGGGTGTCGAGGATGTTGATCTTCACGCCGCCCCAGGCCACCGAGCAGTTTTTGGCAGCGATGGTGATACCGCGCTCCCGCTCAAGATCCATGGAGTCCATGAGGCGATCCTCGACCTCTTGGTTTTCGCGGAACAGGCCGCTTTGCTTGAACATGGCGTCGACGAGGGTGGTCTTGCCGTGGTCGACGTGGGCAATAATGGCGATGTTGCGGATGGCTTGGTTGCGCATGGCGGTAGGGATATCCTGCGTGTATGACGGAAGGGTGGCGAAAGGGGGAGGCGAAAAAAACCCCGCCCGGCGTGAGTGCGGGGCGGGGACTCTCTGAAAACGGTTCGGGCTGCTAGTAGTCGCGGCGGGGCCGGGCGGGCTTCTTCTGGTTGGCCTCGTTGACGCGCAGAGTGCGGCCGTTGAAGTCCTTACCGTCGAGGGCCTCGATGGCGGCCTTGGCGGCAGCCTCATCCATCTCGACGAAACCGAAGCCACGGAACCTGCCAGTCTCGCGATCCATGATGAACTTCACGTTGAAGACCTCGCCGTAGCTGGCGAAGTGGTTACGGACGTCTTCCTCGGAAACGGAGAAAGGCAGATTGCCGACATAGATGGACGTGGACATGAAATGATCTCCTGATGCGTGATGAAAAAAGTTGATAGTGAAACAAGAATACGTGGCCCCAACCTCGGCTTACGCTCGGGTAAGCCATTCCCGACTACCCGAAGGTGACACATCTAGCAAGAAAAAAAATTACGGGGATGTGACTTTTTTCTTGTCCGGCGAATTCCAGACCTTTTAGCTCCGCGAAACGGCCTTCTGTGAAACAACGAAGAATGCAATGCAAGAAAGGAAAGGCCACCACTCAAATCATGTTATCCGTTGCCATCCTGATCTGCATCCATATTCTACAACCGCCTCACCATTGGAATGAATGAAATCACTTTCGTCATGATTCTATAAAAATGATACATATTCTTAAAAAAAATCATATCAAATGCTATACTATAAATAAATATACAAATTAATAGACAAGGCAACATTCAAAATCAAACACATTTTATTTTAAAAAAATTTTTTACAACACGCCATCGTTCATATTTCGATTTAAGAATAGATTTATGCCTCGATGAAACAAACGTGTTTGACTGAAATCGCCATAGAAATGTTCGGAACACACAATATAAGATTGAAAGATACCCTGTCGCTTCATAGCACATCCCCATGTGATGACATGCCACAAACGACATTGCATGTCTTGCGTCATTGCAAGATAAACACGTGGACGCGCCGCGGCGACTCAATGTGTACAGAGATAGTATTCACCTGACACTGCCGCCCTTGGGGGGCTGAGTTACGCAGCGTCCTTTGCCGCCTTTCTTCCCGGCTCCTTCTTCAGGATGCCGTCGAGGAACGCCTGGTAGGGCGTTCTGCCTTCCATGCCGCGTCCCTGGTGGGCACGCTCATGGTTGTAGTGATGCAGGTAACTGTCCAGATCCTTTTGCATTTCATCCACCGACTCGTACCACTTTTCCCGGCCCTTGATCCGGAAATGCTCGTCCAAAAGGGTCCGGTGCAGGCGTTCCACAAAACCGTTGCTCTGCGGTCGCCGGACCTTGGTGGTGCGGTGCTCAATGCCTTCCAGTTGCAGGAAAAGCTCATACGGGTGTCGGTCGGGACGGCCGCAGAACTCCCGCCCGTTGTCCGAGAGCACGGTCGTGATCGTTGTGCCGTGCGCCTCAAAGTGCGGCAGCACGTCTTCGTTGAGCAGGTGCACCGCCGTCACCGGCAGCTTGGTGGTGTACAGGCGTCCGAACGCGTAGCGGCTGTGGCAGTCCAGGGCCGATTGCAGGTAGATGCGGCCCACGCCCTTGAGCACCCCCACGAAGAACGTGTCCACGGCCACGAGGTCGCCCGTGTGACGGGTCTCGATGTGCCGCTCCCTGAACTCCGGGCTGAATCGTTCCAGCATGCGAACTTGCTCGTCGCTCAGCTTCACGTCCTGCGCACGCGCGAAACGCTCCAGCCGTAAGAGCCGTGAATGACGGGAGAGCAGGTCGTGGCGGCTCCAGACACGCGCACGCCTCCAGAACTCACCTGCACGCCCTGCAAGACCAACTGCTGCGCCACCCGCAGCGGACCGTGCGTCGGGAAGTCCCGGCTGTAGTCGAGAATGGCCTTTTCCACTGCCTCGTCCACGCGGTTGGGATGCGGCCCCCTGGCTCCGGGCAGCCTGTCGAGCAGACCGTCAGCCCCGAAACTCTGGAAGTTGCGCCGTATCTCGTAGAACTGCTGCCGCGAATAGCCCATGATCTTGCACGCCTTCTGACGTTGCCCAACTCCGTAGCCAACTCTAGCAAGCTCAGCTTCCTTCGTGCTACCTTCTTCCCCGTGGTCATGACGTTCTCCTGGTTGTGGGTGGATGAAGCTTCGTAACCTCATCGCTACCCCACCAAGGGACGGCATGGCCACTTCCTCTTGCGAGGGCCTACTGTCAGGGGATAACCATCTCAGAACACTCAATGATCTGCTCCGCCTTTTCTGTGCCTCACAATGCGCGTCCGAAGCCGTTCAGCTCATGTCGCGCTGCCGTCCCTTGTCCAGACACCTTCGAGATGTTATCAGCGAAACCCGCAGCGCCCGTGGATCCGGCCCAGGGCACGGACAATCAGCAGGAGACCCATCGCCCATGAGCACTACCTACGTCATCCATCCCATCGTGGTGGGCAGCAAGCTTTTCGACAAGGGCATGATGACCTACCAGCACGGCTACGGCACGCCCTACGTGATTCCCATCTACGCCTGGTACCTGGAAGGCGGCGACAAGCGCATCCTGGTGGACACCGGCGAGATGCAGCCCATCCGCTCCGAGGATCGCGAGAAGTCGCTTGGCGGCCGCATCGAAACCATCGAGGAAGGTCTCGGCCGGTTCGGCCTGACCCCGGCGGATATCGACATCGTCATCCACACGCACCTGCACAACGACCACTGCGAAAACGACTACAAGTTCGAGAACGCGGCCATATACGTCCACGAGAAGGAACTGGCCCGGATCCACGACCCACATCCGCTGGATTTCCGCTACCTTGAGGACTACATCCTGGACGTGGAGGAGAACGGGCAGATCCGTGTCGTCAGCGAAGACATGGAGATCGCGCCCGGCGTACGCGTGGTCCACACTCCGGCCCACACCGAGGGCGGGCTGACCGTGCTTGTGGACACGGCCAAGGGCAAGGCCGCGATCACCGGCTTTTGCGTGATCATGGACAACCTCTTCCCGCCCAAGGACGTGACGGCCATGGAGATGGAGGTCATCCCTCCGGGTACCTGCACGAATCCCTACGAAGCCTATGACATCATGAAGCGGGTCAAGGAGATGGCGGACATCATCCTGCCCCTGCACGATCCCCGCTTCGCCTCGGGAGCGCCGATTCCCGGATGACGCCGCGCGTTCCAAGGCGCGATGCGAAAAGCCCCCGCCCGCCGGAACGAATTGTCCGGGGCCGGGGGTTTTTTCACAGGCCTGCTAATAAAGCTTGCGCTTGGAAAACGATGCCCCGAGCACGCTGAAGGTGTTCTCCACAATGAACAGGGCCGAGTCGTCTATGGAAAAGACGATTTCCTCCAGGCGCTTAAGCTGCACGTTGTTGACCACGGTCATCAGGATGTCGCGTTCCTTCTCGGAAAAGGCCCCGTAGCCCTTGATGAAGGTCGCGCCCTGCTTGAGCTTGTCCAAGATCTCGCGGGCGATCTCGCGATTCTTCTCCGAAACGATGAACACGCTCTTGCGCTGCGAGAACAGGGAGAGCATCTGGTCCACGACCACACTGGTAATAAAGACGAAAATGAGCGAGGCGATGACCAAGTCTATGTCCAAAAAGACCAGCCCCACGCTGAACAGCCCCAGATTGAAAAGAAAATAGAAACGGCCGATGCCGATGTTGTAGCGCTGAAAAAGGATCACCGCGAGGACGTCCAAGCCGCCGTTGGAACCGAGTGAACGAAGCACGAGGCCCGCGCCCGCGCCGCAGATCACCCCGGCCGCGATGGCCGCATAAAGCTGCGTCTGGATGCCCATGTCGTAGGAGATGGACTCGTAGACCAGCGTGGTCAGGACCATGGCGTAGAGGCTGTACCAGAAGAAACGCTTGCTGACGTAATAGCGGCCGAGCACAAAGAGCGGCACGTTGAGCAGGAAATACCACACACCGGGCGTGAGCAGTCCCGAGACGTAGTTGAGCAGCATGCCCACGCCGAAAACACCGCCCGCGATGAAGCCGTGCGGCACGGCCACGCTCTTTGCGCCAAGGGCAAAAAGCGAGCCGCCCAGGGTGATGAGCAGGCAGTTCCACCAGACGGTGTAGGTATAGTCGAATCTCTTGGCCATCATCATTCCTCGTTGCAACCGTGCGTCCAGTCGGGAGGAGTCCGCATAGGATATCGCGACATGGCTGGCAACCCCGCGCGCGACGAATCGTTCCTCAGGCCGCGGCCACCCCGCCCGCCCCAAAAAGAGGCTTGTGCCAGACGTTCATGCATTCGAGGCTGCCCGCGATGTTTGTGTTGCGAGTCAAACGCCCGGCGAAACGGTACCCGGCCCGGGCAAAAGCGATGTTCATGCCGAAGGATGCCGCCCGGGCGATGGTGTAGGCGGTGAGGAAACCTCGCTCGGCCATGTCCTTCTCCATGCGCGCGAGCAAAACGCCCGCGAGTCCCCTGCCCCGCTGTCCTGGCAGAGTGGCGAAATCGGTCATCTCCACATTGCATCCTGCCTCGTTCATCTCGGCGGAGGCCACGGCCACGAGCCGTCCGTTCTCGTACGCGCCGTGATAGACCACGTTTTCGGTCATTGTTTCGCGCAGGTACGCGGGATCGTGGATGGGAAAGGGATAGCTCGCGAAGACCTCGGAAAAGATCTCGGCCATGGCTGGGGCGTCGTCGTCCGAAAGCCGCCTGAGCTCATGGAGCCTGGATTCCGCGTCAATCCCCTCCCCCTGCCGTGCAAAGGCGGCCCGCAGCACCTCGTCGAGCAGTTCGGGCTTTTTGGGCGTTTCGCGCCATTCCTCGTAAAACCGCGACATGAAAGATACGGCGCGCCTGCCCCGGTGCATGCGCGGCACTCTCGCCTCCTCCACGAATCCGCGTGCGAAGAAAAGGTCGCGCGCCTCCTCTGGAACCTTGGCGAAGAACTTGCTGTAGCCGCGCCTTCTCGCCAGGGAATCGAGCCTTTCGACGACGCCCTGGGCCTCGTCCGCCGCGCCGAGCTTCATGAGATAGACACGGTCGGAGAGCGGCCCGTGCTGCACTAGTGCGGGCCCCACGCGCTCGATCACGTCGCGCGGTTGATCTTCCTGGACGGCTCTATGCGTCATCCACGCCCTCCTCGTTGGCCACGCGCCGGATGTGCCGCTCGTTCTCCATGGGCGTCAGGCTCGACGTCTCGTCCCAGTCGGCCAGAAGCTTCTCCACACCCACGGCCCGGTATTCGTCCGCGCCGTCTTCTTGGAGTTGCAGGTCGCAGTCGCGGCAATTGCGGTCGCAGACCGTGGCCTGATAACAGTCGGGCTCGGTGTAGGTCGTGATCACGCCCTCGTAGTTGCGCAACACGACTTTGTTCGTACCCCAGGAGATGACGTAGTTGGGCATCACCGGCACCTTGCCCCCGCCGCCCGGCGCGTCGATGACGTATGTGGGCCGGGCGAATCCGGAGGTATGGCCGACCAGGGATTCGATGATCTCGATGCCTTTGCCTACGGGCGTGCGGAAGTGCGAGAGCCCTTCGGACAAATCGCACTGGTAGAGGTAGTAGGGCCGCACACGGTTCTTGACCAGCGAGCGCACGAGCGTACGCATGATGCGCGGGCAGTCGTTGACGCCCGCCAGAAGCACGGACTGGTTGCCCAGCGGCACCCCCGCGTCCGCGAGGCGGCGCAGGGCCACCTTTGCCGAGCGGGTAATCTCGCGCGGGTGGTTGAAGTGGGTGTTCAACCACACAGGGTGGTACTGCTTGATGATCCGCGTCAGATCGTCGGTGATGCGGTAGGGCAAGACCACGGGCATGCGGGTGCCGATGCGCACGATCTCCACGTGCTCTATCTTGGACAGGCTCCACAACAGCCAATCGATGGTCTCGTCGGGCAGCATGAGCGGATCGCCGCCGGAGAGAATGACGTCGCGCACCTGTGGGGTCGCGCGGATGTAGGCCAAGCCCTGTTCGAGTTCCTCCCGCCCGGGAATGTGTCCATCGTCGCCGACCTTGCGCTTGCGCGTGCAATGGCGGCAGTACATGGAGCACAGGTTCGAGACGTGGAACAAGGCTCGGTCGGGGTAGCGGTGGGTGATGCCCGGCGCGGGACTGTCCACGTCCTCGTGCAGCGGGTCGGCCATGTCCGCCGGGGCGATGTCCAACTCGCGCACGGACGGAAACGCCTGCCTGAAGACCGGGTCGTTTTGGTAATCGCGCGGATCGATGAGCGAGAGATAGTACGGCGTGATGGACAGAGGGAAGGTCTCGATGGTGCGCTCGTAGGCCACCCTGTCCTCGTCCGGAAAACGGATGCCGGTCAGTTTCTCGAAGCCGGACACGCTGCGCACCGCGTTTCGGATGTGCCAGCGCCAGTCGGTCCATTTGGCCAGATCGGCGTTCTCGTTGATCCGTTTGGAGACTTCCTGCTGATGCGGATTGTAGATGGTCATGCACTATCCTTTGTGTTTTTCGCGCGGAAAAGAGGATTCCAAGGCCTGGAGCCTAAAGAATCTGGCCCAGGAATTCTCTGGTCCGCGCCTGTGTCGGTTCCGTGAACAGCGCCTGCGGTTCGCCGCTCTCCACGACAACTCCCTGGTCCATGAAATGGACCGTGTCCGCCACCTCGCGGGCAAAGCCCATCTCGTGCGTGACGACGACCATGGTCATGCCTTCGTCGGCCAGTTCACGCATGACCGAGAGCACCTCGCCGACCAGTTCGGGATCGAGAGCGCTAGTCGGCTCGTCGAAGAGGATGGCTTCCGGTTCCATGGCCAGGGCTCTGGCGATGGCCACGCGCTGTTTCTGGCCGCCGGAAAGCTGGCTCGGCCAAGCTTGCTCCTTGTCCGAGAGACCGACTTTGGCAAGGTAGGCGCGGCCGACCTCCTCGGCCTCCTTGCGGGACCTCCCGAGCACCTGGGTGGGTCCCTCGATGACGTTGCCAAGCACCGTCATGTGCGGAAAAAGGTTGAAGTGTTGGAAAACCATTCCCAGACGGGCGCGCAGGGCGTTTCGTGCGCGCTCGCTGTCGGGCACCGGCTCGCCGTCCACGGAGATGATTCCTTTTTGCGCGTGTTCGAGAAAATTGAGGCACCGCAGGAAGGTGCTCTTCCCCGAGCCGGACGCACCGATGACCGTAACCACCTCGGAGCGGACCACGTCCATGTCGATCCCCCGCAGAACGTGCAGGTCCCCGAACCATTTGTGCAGGCCCCGCACGCTTATGCGGGGCGCATCGACGTTCTCGCCGTTCATCATCAGGCAACTCCTTCGCTTACACGCAACCGCCGCTCGATCCGCGAGAATATCAAGGTGAATATCCCGGTGTAGAAGAGATAGAACAGCGCGGCGATGGTCAGCATCTCCATCATCATGAAATTCGACGACGCCAATTGCTGGCTCTTGAGCAAAAGCTCGTTGATGGTGATGGCGCTCGCCAGGGACGAATCCTTCAGCGCGATGATGAACTGGTTGCCCAGCGGCGGCACGGCGCGCTTGAAGGCCTGCGGCAGGATGATGCGCACCATGGCGCGGGTCCGCGTCATGCCGATGGAGCGTGCCGCCTCCATCTGGCCGGTCGAGATGGAGAGGATGGCGCCCCGGAAAATCTCGCCGATATACGCGCCGTTGTGCACACCGAGCGCCAAAACCGCCGATGTCAGGGCCGAAAGGCCGAGGAGTCCGCGCAAGCCGTAGTAGAGAAACAGCAACTGCAACAACAGCGGCGTTCCCCGGATGACGTAGATATATACCTGCGCGGGCCAATTCAGCCATATCCGGTCGGATATGCGGCAAAACGCGGTGCAAAGGCCGAGCGCCAGCCCAAGAAAAATGCCCAGCGCCGCGACTTGAAGCGTCATCCACGCGGCAGGCAGAAAAAACGGAAGATAGTCGAGCAACGCACCGAAATTGTAAGTCATAGAGTCCTTCCCGGCTGCCCCGAGGAGACGGCCCAATCGTCCGCCTCCTCGGGGATGATCGTGCTAGCGCGTGGTCACGTCCACGTTCAGCCACTTCAGACTGATGGCGGAAAGGGTGCCGTCGGCGTGCATCTCCGTGAGAATGCCGTTCACCGCGGCAAGTAGCGCGCCGTCATCCTTGCGGAAAGCCACGGCAATGTCCTCGCTGCGCAGTGGCGTGCCAAGCAAACGGATGTCGAAGCGCTCGGAATTCATGGCATTGACGCCGACCACCCGATCGGTGATGACCCCGTCCACGACCCTGTTGTGCAGTTCGAGCAGAGTCTGGTTGTCGTCCTTGTAAAGCCGGACGTCGCTTGCGCCCAAAGCCTGGGCGTCCGCCTCGAACGTCGTCCCGGTGACGACACCGACAATCTTGCCGTTCATATCCGAGGTCAGGACATGGGGAGCGTCTGACCGCACGACGACCTGTGCGCCCGAGAAATAGTAAGGGACGGAAAAATCCACGACCTCAAGGCGCTGCGGCGTCACGGCCATGCTGCCAAGGATGCCGTCGTAGGCCCCGGCGCGCAGCCCTTCGATGATTCCGCTCCATTCCGTGGTTACGGGCTTGAACGCAACGCCCAAACGGGAAGCGACCTCGCGTGCCACGTCAACGTCGAACCCGACGAGTTCGTTGGATTCGTTGTAGAAATTGAAAGGAGGATACCCGCCGCTCATGGCAAAGCTGATCTCGCCGCTTTGCTTGACGCGCTCAAGCGCGGTCGTCTCAGACTGACCGCAGCCCACGAGCAACAATGCGGCCGCAAGGGCCAACGCCAGAAATACAAAGGACACGGCGCGCAGGGTTCCGAATGGTCTGTGCATGATTGCCTCTCCTTAGGGTTGTCGTTTGCCGATGGGCGCAAGCAGGGGAAGCCGTTTTTTCCGGCAACCCGGCAATACCCCTGGCCGTCGGATCCCGACGACCAAGCCTGTCGATCTGTTGCGTGCTCGTGTCTGGCGGCCCGGGAGCGGACGCGGCCCGAAAGGCCGGCCCCCGCTGCCGCGAGGAGGCGGGCATATGGCCCGAATGGACGTGCTCCGCCGGAACGACGAAGTCACTGCGTTGAAAGAATCACGGAGTCTGCACTGCCTTGAATGCAGCCACCAAAGACCACTTACCTCAGCAATGACAAAATAATCTCATCATTGCGACGCATCGCGTCAGCACAAGAACATACGGATGCTCTTCTCGAAAATCCTTGCGCCCTCCACGAACGCTCATATGCATGGCATGAATAAAAAGAGATGTCAAATCTGCGCAGGCCATAGCATTCACGATGATTGCTTCAGACACATAAAACATCCATCAATCCAAAATTGCTGTCATCATGCGAAGTTGGAGGAAGGCTCGACCGAGAGTCGCACATCGCCCGGCATGAGAGCCGACAACAAAAAAGCCCCGTTTTCACGAGGCTTTTCGAACTATCTCGGACGTTGCCGGACTCTTCGATGGCGGGCAATGCAGGACTCGAACCTGCGGCCTTTGGCTCCGGAGGCCAACGCTCTATCCACCTGAGCTAATTGCCCGAAGGGAACACGTTCTATGTGCTGCCGTCTGCCTTGTCAAGCGGACTTGGCAAAAGCCGCCCGCTGTGTCAGGTATGGTTGTTCCCGTTCCCTGAAAAACACCGAATCCCGGCACGCGAGACAATGTACATCCAGCCGATACACCCCACGCAGAGCGACCCTGTCCTGTCGCGCCTGTTCAAGCAGGCGGCCCGCGAACTGCTGCACGCGCCGGTCAAGCTGCGCATGGCCCTTTCGCCCGACTATCCATGGCTCGTTTCTGGGGCCGTGAGCCGCATCGAGGCATTCCTCAAGCCCGAGTACCGCGTTTTCGAGTGGGGAGGCGGCCGAAGCACCATCTTTTTCGCCCGGCGCACGGCCAGCGTGGTCACGGTGGAGCACGCCCGCAAGTGGCATCGCCGTCTGGCCGCCAGAATCGAGGAACTCGACCTGCGAAACGTCACCCTCAGGTTCGTCGAGCCGCACGATCCTGCCCAGGGCGATCCGCCCGCGCCGAATCCGGCCAGACCGGCGCGCTGGAACGATCCCGAGGCCCGCGAGGACAAGCCGCAGTTCAGGGCCTACGCCGACGCCGTGCTCGACTATCCCGACGGCCATTTCGATCTGGTGCTTGTCGATGGCCGCGCCCGCGTAGCCTGCGCCCGGAACGCCCTGGACAAGCTCGCGCCCGGCGGCCTTTTGGTCCTGGACAACGCGGAGTGGCCCAAATACCAGCCCATCCGCGACATGACGCACGGCTGGACCACACAATCCTTCGCCAACGGCGTCTGGGAAACCGCTGTCTTCACCCGCCCCGGCGATGCAAACGCCTCCCTGGAGCGCGCATGACCACCCGCACCATCCTCCTCGCCGTGACCGGCGCAAGCGGCATGCCCTACGCCGTGCGCCTAGCCGAGACCCTGGCCGAGACTCCGGACGTCTCGCTGCACGTCATCTTTTCGGAGGCAGCCCGCCGCGTGCTGGCCCTCGAATCTCCCGATGGCGGACGCCGCATCGAGGACGCCGCCGACGTCGTGCACGAGGCGACCGACATGGCTGCCTCGCCCGCCAGCGGCTCGTGGCCGCACCACGGCATGGTGGTGTGCCCCTGCACCATGAGCACCCTTGCCTGCATCGCCGCAGGCACCGGCTCCAATCTTGTGCACCGCGCGGCGGACGTGGCGCTCAAGGAGCGCCGTCCCCTGGTCCTCGTGACGCGCGAGACGCCACTTTCGCTAATCCACATCGAGAACATGGCCACCGCCACCCGTGCGGGCGCCGTCATCATGCCCGCGTGCCCCGGCTTTTACGCCGGGGCCGATTCCGTGGACTCCCTGGCGGACTTCATGGCCGCCCGGATACTGGACCACCTGGGGCTGCCGCAGACCCTCGTGCGGCCCTGGAACACCTGAATCCAAAGGAGCACGCCATGCCAACGACGCTGACCTGGCTTGGGCATTCGAATTTCAGGATCGCCTCGCCCGAGGCTGTTCTGCTCGTGGACCCCTTCTTCGCGGGCAATCCGAACGCCCCCTCACGGGCGGAGGACGTGGGCAAGGTGGACGTGGTCTGCGTGACCCATGACCACGACGACCACATCGGCCAGGCCCTGGACATCTGCCTGGCCACCGGGGCCACACTGGTGGCCATGTTCGACCTGTGCGGCAAGCTCGTGAACCAGGGGCTTTCGCCGCAAAAGGCCGTGGGCATGAACATCGGCGGCACGGTGGAAGTCGCGGGTTTTCGGATCAAGATGGTCCAGGCCATGCATTCCTCGGCCACGGGCACGGCCGCCGGGTTCATCATCACCCTGCCCGACGGCCTGTGCCTGTACCATTCGGGCGACACGGGGATATTCAGTTCGATGGAGTTGTTCGGCAGATTCCACACCATCCACGCGGCCATGCTGCCCATCGACGGCCGTTTCAACATGGACGCCGAACAGGCGGCCTACGCCTGCAAGCTCCTGAGCTGCAAGCGCGCGGTGCCCATGCATTGGGGCACATTCCCCATCCTGGCCCAAGGCACAGAGGACTTCAAGGCCGCGCTGGCGCGCATCGCCCCGGACACGGAAATTCTGGCGCTCGCGCCCGGCGCGTCCACGACCTTTTCCTCTCCCGGGCCGGACGGCGATTGCGAGTGCGACTGACGACATCTCGCGGGACGACCTGACGACATCCCGCCCCGCAGGAACACGAAAAACCCCGGTCCGATGCCTAGAAGCGCATCGGACCGGGGTTTTTCCGAATTTCAGACTCGACGTCAAAGCCCTATTGCGCCTGCGGCTGGGCGTTTTCCGGAGTTGGTTCGAGCGAAAGCTTGAAGGCCTCGATGACCGAGCGCCTGGAGCTCAGCCCGGCCGTGCCCGAATAGGTGTGCAGCAGCACGCAGAGTTCCTTGTTGCCGTCATTGTCGATGTCCGCCACGGCGTAATCGACCACGGTCCCTTTGAACTGTCTGGTCTTCCAGATCAGGGAGAGGCCGACGCCGTCCCAGTACAGAGAATGAACTTCGCCGAAGGGGAAGTCGCGGTAGTTGGCGAAGATGTTGGCCGCCTTGGAGATGTTCCGGCCGACGATCAGCTCGTACTTGTTCTTGTCGGCCAGTTTCGCCAGCAAGAGTCGCCCGGATATCCAGTACTTGTTCGTCTCGGAGGATTGGCTTGCGCCGAGCCCGGCCACGCGCTTGGCGTAGTTGAAGCCCACGGGCGAGTTGGCGTACTCGTCGCCGGTCTGGGCGACGAAGCGTCCGGTGGCCGTGTTCACGCGGATGCGGTCGAAGTCGTCCACCACCAGGATCATTTCGCCGTCCTGGGTGGGCATGTAGCCGAAGTTGAAGATGTTCCCGTACGCGGGCAGATTCACCCGGACGCCGGGCTGTATCTGCCCGTTCGAGACGATGACCTCGTGGACGGTGCCGTCCAGGGGGTGGTTGTTGCCTTTCTTCTGGCAGAACAGCATCTTGCGGTAATAGGGGGGAACCTGCACCGCGTCCATGAACAGGGGGATGTTCTCCTGGACGTATTGCAGCCTTCCGCCGTCATAGGCCAGCACCGCGCTCCAAGGGGTTCCGTCCCTGCGTCGCGTCTCCTCGTACTCGTCCGCAAGCCCGGTAATGATGATGTTGTTGCGGGAGACCATCCCAAGTTCGAACGTGTTCACCCGCAACGAGCGAACGCGGCTTGGAACCTCGATGCTCGCCTGAAGGTCCATGCGGCCCGAGTGGATGCTGTAGACGTTGAGCTTTCCATCCTCAAGCAGGACGATCTCGTTCACCCCGTCGCCGTCGAGGTCGTCGATGACCATGCTCGCGGCCTGCACGGGCAGGGTCTGGCTGCGCCAGCGCCCGGACTGGTCAGGGGTCTCCTGCTGCCGGAAGTACGGGTTCAGGAAGAAGTCCTGGCGCGCGTCCTGCTCGTTGTAGACCAGGTCGGGATTCATCATCTGAACCTGCTGCCTGGGCTGCCCCTGCGCCACGGCCGCCTTGGCGTCCGCGCCGGGACGCTTGAAGACCTCGGCGTTGATGGACTGCGCGACCCCTTCCATGGCCGGGATGAGGGCGCTCAGCTTGACCGAGGAACTTTTGGGCCAGTGGTTGCCCGCGGCGTCCACGACCTGCACGTCCAGGCTCACGTCTTCACCCACGATGGTAGCGGAGCCGAAGACGAGATAGTCGGTCCCGAGCTTCTGCAAGGCCTCGCGCGCCTGGGCGGCGGCCGTGGGAACGCCCGCGCCCGCGACTCCGGACGGCTCGATGGGGTCGAAGTGGCCGCGCCAGGTCAGGCGCGAGGTGAGCATGCTCTGGATGGCCGGGCCAAGGTAGGCGTAGTTGTCCGGCCCCATGATCTTGAACGGCGTGACCGCGAAGGTCTTTCCGGCTTCCTGCGCCGAGGCCGCAGAAACGAGGCCGGCCAGGAGCGATCCGACGAGCGCCACGAACAGCGCGGCGATACGAACACAATGCATTTTCATCTCCTCCACGTCCTCCAAGTCGCTGGCTTGCGAGGCGGCCTTGCGCGGCGCGCCCACGGCTCCTTGGCGGGAAGTCGTGCCATAGCAGGTTACTTTCCGAAGTGCAAAGCCGCCCGCACTGCTCACCCCACGAGCGCGCGCAGGGTCTCATGCAGACGCGCGGCCCGCTTGTGGCCCACGCCCGGCAGGGCGGCCAGATCGTCCTCGCTGGCCTCGCGCATGGCGTCCACGGAGGAAAAGCGATCCCACAGCAGCCGGGCGGTCTTGGGGCCGACGCCGGGCAGCGACAGGACGTCGCTTTTCACGGCCTCCTTGCGCCGCGCCTTGCGCTGCCTGCCAATGACGAAATCATGCGCCGCGTCGCGCATGCGTTGCAAAAAGAGCATCTCGGCCCCGCCCGGCCGGATCGGCAGGGGGTTCTTGCGTCCGGGCAGAAAAACGGTGTCGCCGCGCTCCGCCGCGCCGCGCCCGGCCTTGACGATGCCAGCGAGCGCGAAGAGCCCTTCGTGCCCGGCCTCGGCCAGGACGCGGCGCACGGCCTCCACCTGTCCTCGTCCGCCGTCCACGAGCACCAGATCGGGCCATGGCGGGCCGCTCTCGATGCGCCGTCGGGCCCACTCGGCCAGGGCGCGATAGTCGTCGCCGCCCACGTCTTCGAGGGCGTAGGCCCGGTTGTCGTCCGGCCGGGGCTCCCCGCCCGCGAAGACGACGTGCCCGGCGCGCGTGGCTTCGCCCTGCAAATGGGATACGTCCACGCATTCGATGCGCTCGGGCGGGCCACCCAGGCGCAGCGCGCGGGCCAGCGCATCGAGGAGCGCCTCCCTCCCGGCCCCGTCCCTGCACGTGGCGCAGGCCTGGGCCGCGTTCTTGCGCGCCATGTCCAGCAGGGCCTTCTCCGGCGTCGAACGCGGCGGACGGACCCAGACCTGGGCCTCGCGCCGCTCGGCCAGCACCTGGGCCACTGTCTCGTCGCGCAGGGCCCAGGGCACGAGCACCGTGGGCGGAATGAGCCGCCTGGGGCCGTAGAACTGGACCAGCGCGGCGGCCACGGCTTCCTGGCCGTCCTCGCTGTCCCGTCCGGCCCAGAAAAAGCTTTTCTGGCCGATGAGCCGCCCCTCGCGCACGAAAAGAAGGCTCAGACCGAGCCCACCCTCGCTCGCGGCCACGTTCGCCACGTCCATGTCGCCCCCACCGGGGATGACCGTGGCCTGGCGCTCCAGGGTCGTGCGCACGGCCGCGATCTGGTCGCGCAACTCGGCCGCCCGCTCGAAGGCCAGGGCGTCGGAGGCCTCGCGCATGCGCGCCGTGAGATCGCGCACAAGTTCCCCCGAACGGCCCGAGAGCAGCATCTCCACCTTGCCCACCAGGGCGGCGTACTCCTCGCGCGGGACGTCGAGCACGCACGGGGCCAGGCATTGCTTCATATAATGATACAGGCAGGGCCGCGCGCGGTTGGCCATGACCCGGTCCGTGCACTTGCGCAGGGGAAAGATGCGGCCGATGAGCCGCCAGGTCTCCTTGGCCGCGGCCGCGGAGGTGAAAGGACCGAAATAGACCGAGCCGTCGCGCTCCACCTTGCGGGTCACGCTCAGGCGGGGAAAGGGATGCCCCTTGGAGAGCCTGAAGAGCAGGTACTGTTTGTCGTCGCGCAGGACGATGTTGTAGCGCGGCCGGTGCTTCTTGATCAGGCTGTTTTCGAGGAGCAGCGCCTCCTTCTCCGTGGCCGTGAGCAGCGTGTCCACGGCGGCCACCCTGGCCATGAGCGCCCGCGTCTTGGGCTCCAGGACGTCGGCCGCCTTGAAGTAAGACGCCAGACGGCGCTTGAGGCGCTTGGCCTTGCCCACGTAAAGGACGCGCCCCTTGGCGTCCTTCATCAGGTAAACGCCCGGCGCGTCCGGCGCTTGGAGCAGGATGGTGCGTGCGTCCGTCATCGCCTTCTACCTAGGCATTCGCGGGGGCGGCGTAAAGGCCCGCGCGAGCTGGACGGCCGGGGAAGCCTTGTATCGCATAGACCACGAGGCTTTCACGATGCCCCCGCTCGATGACGAACTTTTCGGGATGAACCGTCAGGCAAGACGGCGGTACAAAAAACTGGACGGTAAAAATTTTTTTACCAAATGCCAAAAAATTGATTGCATGCCGCGAGCAAAGGCGCTAGACCGATTTTCAAGAATTCCGGATTTCCGGGGTTCGCGGTGTCGGATGTTTGTCAGACCACAGCACAGCAAAAGAAGGAAGGTAAACCTCATGAAAAAGCTCCTCGTGCTCTTCGCACTGGCGGCTTTCGTCCTCGGCGCGGCCGGCATGGCCCACGCCCTGGACGTCAAGGCCACCGGCGAGTTCAAGGCCAACTACACCTACTGGGGCAACAAGGACTGGACCAAGAGCTACAGCGGCCAGGACCAGCAGAAGCACAACGGTCTGCAACACCGCGCCCGCGTGTACTTCAACTTCCGCGCCAACGAGAACGTGAACATGAACGTCGCGTTCGAAATCGGTAGCACCTTCTGGGGTGACAAAACTTCGGGCGGCTCTATTGCTGCTGACCGGACGATTGTGAAGGTGAAGCGCGCCTACCTCGAGTTCAAGTGGCCCACCTACCAGTCCCTGATCACCACCGTGGGCACCATGGGCGCCGTGTTCCCGAACTCCGGGTACTTCGGCTCCGCCATCATGGACGACGATGCCACCGGCATTACCGTGGCCAACAAGTGGAACGACATGGTCAGCACCGTTCTCGGCTTCTGGCGTCTCCATGAGACTGAAGGCTCGAGTTGGAATCGCATTGAAGAAGGCAACGGCCAGTTCGACGCCACCTTGCTGGCCGTGCCCCTGACCTTCGACGGCTTCAAGCTGAAGCCCTTCGTCTCCGTTGCCTTCGTGGGCAAGAATGGCCTCGACGGTGATTTCAAGACTTCGGCCTACCCGACCGATTTCTCCGGTCTTGTTTCCTACAGCGGCACCGGCGCGCTGAAGAACCAGGCCACCCCCTGGTGGGTGGGCTCCGGCTTTGAAGTCAACGTGCTCGATCCCTTCGTGATCTACGCCGACTTCAACTACGGCAGCATCGACCAGAAGGCCAAGAATCAGGATCGCTCCGGCTGGCTGGCCGACCTGGCCGTGCAGTACAACGGCCTGTCCTGGTTCGTTCCCTCCCTGTCCGCCTGGTACGGCTCCGGCGTTGACAGCCGCGACTCCAACGGTGACGAGCGCATGCCCGTCATCGCTGGCTCCTGGACTCAGAGCAAAATGCTCAGCTCCGGCGGCCGCCTGCTGAACGACGATGCCGCCATGATCGCCTACGTGGGCTCCTGGGGTATCGGCGCCAAGCTCGAGAAGATCGCCTTCATCGAAGACCTGAGTCACGACCTGGTGTTCTCCTTCTACAAGGGCACCAACCACAAGGACGCCGCTGCCAACGGCCTGACCTACGGCTCCGACCTGACCACCAAGGACACCGTCTTCGCGATCGACTTCAACAACACCTACAAGATCATGGAAGAGCTGTCCTTCATCGCCGACCTCGGCATCGCCTGGCCTAACTTCCACAAGAACACCTGGCGCAACGCTCCTGGTGTCGGCAACGCCGTCGACAACCAGACCCAGATGTGGCGCACCTCGGTGGGCTTCGTCTACAAGTTCTAAGCCCACTTCCGACACGACATCCGCACCGACCGGCCGGGACCTTCGGGTCCCGGCCTTTTTCATCCCGCGCGCGCGCCTGGACCCGGCCGCGCGGCTCGACATTCAGCGCCTCCTTGGCTATAGCCATGTCCGGGGCCAACCGGTCCCTTCTGGAGAAATGCCGACATGCCCTGCCGTACCATCGCATACACCGGCCCCGAGACCGAGGCCGCCCTCAAATCCTGGCTCGACGCCAGACGGGCCGCAGACCCCGCAGTGGAACGCACGGTCCTGGACATCCTCGCCGACGTGACCGCGCGCGGCGACGAGGCGCTCGTCGAATACACGCGGCGCTTCGACTGTCCCGCTTTCGAGCCGGACATGCTTCGTGTCGCGCCCGAGCGCATAAAGGCCGCGCCAGACGAGATTCCCGCAACCGATTTCGCGATCATCCGCGAGGCCGCGGCCAACATCCGCGCCTTTCACGAGCGCCAGCGCCGCAACTCCTGGATGCAGGCCATGCCGGACGGCGGCATGCTCGGCCAGATGGTCCGCCCCGTGGACCGGGCCGGACTTTACGTGCCCGGCGGCAAGGGGGGCGAGACGCCGCTCGTATCGAGCCTGCTCATGAACGCCATCCCAGCGCGTGTGGCCGGGGTCGAAGGGCTGGCCGTGTGCTCGCCGCCGCGCGCCGACGGCAGCCTCAACCCCTACATCCTGGCCGCCGCCGCGCTTCTGGAGATCGACGAGGTCTACGCCGTGGGCTCGGCCTGGGCCATCGCCGCCCTGGGCCAGGGCACGGACGCCATCCCGGCCGTGGACGTCATCGCCGGGCCAGGCAACATCTTCGTGACCACGGCCAAGCGGCTGCTCATCGGCCGCGTGGGCATCGACATGATCGCCGGGCCCTCGGAAATCGCCATCTTGGCCGATGAAACCGCCAAGGCCGACTGGCTGGCCGCGGACATGCTCTCGCAAGCCGAGCACGATCCCCTGGCCGCCTGCCTGCTGGTGACCACGAGCCCCGAACTCGGCGAAGCCGTCAAAACGGCGTTGGCCAGTCAGCTCGACGCCTTGCCCAGGGCCGATCTGGCCCGCAAGGCCCTGCACGACTGGGGCGGCGTGGTCGTGGTCCCGGACCTCGAAGCCGGGCTGGCCTGCATCAACCTCGTTGCGCCCGAGCACTTGGAGGTCGTCTGCCGCGACGGCTTCGAGCTTTTGGGACGCATCCGCCACGCAGGGGCCGTGTTCCTCGGCGGCTACGCCCCCGAGCCGGTGGGCGACTATTTCGCCGGGCCGAACCACGTGCTGCCCACGCTCGGCACGGCCCGCTTCTCCTCCGCCCTCTCGGTGGAGACGTTCATGAAGACTTCGAGCCTCATCGCCACGAGCAGATCGTTTACCCTGGGCAACGCCGACAAGATCGCCCGCCTGGCCCGCCTGGAAGGGCTTGAGGCGCACGCCAGATCGGTGGAGATCCGAAAAGACCTCTCGCCAAAAGCCGACTGACCGCATAAGGAAAAATGATGAACATCGTATCGAAGACCAACATCCCCGAGCTCACTTTGCTCTCGCGAGGCAAGGTGCGCGATATCTACGCCGTGAACGACGAAGAGTTGCTCATCGTGACCACGGACCGCCTCTCGGCCTTCGACGTGGTCCTGCCCGACCCCATCCCTTTCAAGGGCGCGGTGCTGAACCAGATCACGCTTTTTTGGATGGACAAGTTCAAGGACCTGGTCGGCAACCACATCGTCGCCGATCGCATCGAGCTTTTCCCCGAAGTGCTGCACAAGCACCGTGACCAGCTCGAAGGCCGTTCGGTGATCGTGAAGAAGGCCACGCCCCTGCCCATCGAGTGTATCGTGCGCGGCTACATCACCGGCTCGGGCTGGAAGGACTACAAAAAGACCGGCGCGGTCTGCGGCCACACTCTGCCAGCCGGACTCCTCGAATCACAGGAGTTGCCCAGGCCGCTCTTCACGCCGTCCACCAAGGCCGAGGTCGGCTCGCACGACGAAAACATCTCCGTGGAGCGTGCGGGAGAAATCATCGGCACCGACGTGCTGCGGGAAGTGGAAGAGCTGTCCCTGGCCATCTACGCCAAGGCCCGCAACTACGCCCGCAATTGCGGCATCATCATCGCCGACACCAAGTTCGAGTTCGGCGTCAAGGGCGGCCAGATCCTGTGGATCGACGAGGCCCTGACCCCGGACTCCTCACGCTTCTGGCCGCTGCAGGGCTACGCGCCCGGCAAAAGCCAGCCGAGCTTCGACAAGCAGAACGTGCGCGACTATCTGGAGCGCATCGGCTACAATAAGCAGCCTCCCGGCCCGAATCTGCCGCCCGAACTGATCGAGCAGACCAGCCGGACCTACATGCAGATATTTGAAATGCTGACCGGCGGCAAACTCGCCATCTGATCCCAAGGAGGAGACGCTCATGCTCATGAAGGACAAGAAGGCCCTCATCTTCGGCGTGGCCAACGAACGTTCCATCGCCTACGGCATCGCCAAACAGTTCAAGGAACAAGGCGCGCGTCTGGCCTTCAGCTACGCCAACGACGCCGTGAAGAAGCGCATCGACCCCATCAGCGAGGAGCTCGGCGGCGAGTTCGTGCTCCAGTGCGACGTGCAGGATGACGAGGCCGTGGCCACCGCCGCTGCCGCCGTGAAGGAACAATGGGGCGAGTTCGACGTGCTCGTGCACTCCATCGCCTACGCCGACCGCAACGACCTGGCGGGCCGCTACATCGATACCAGCCGCGCAGGCTTCGCCCTGGCCCTGGACGTCTCCGCCTACTCCCTGGTGACGCTGTGCAAGGCCTTCGAGCCCATGCTCTCCGAGAACGCCACGGTCGTGACCATGACCTACTACGGCGCGGAGAAGGTCATCACCAACTACAACGTCATGGGCGTGGCCAAGGCCGCCCTCGAAGCCTCGGTGCGCTACCTGTCCATGGACCTGGGTGCCAAGGGCGTGCGCATCAACGCCATCAGCGCCGGCCCACTCAAAACCCTGGCCTCCAGCGGCATCTCCGGCTTCAAGACCATCCTCAAGACCATCGAGGAGCGTGCGCCGTTGCGCCGCAACATCACCACCGAGGACGTGGGCAAGACCGCCCTGTGGCTGTGTTCCGACCTCTCCAGCGGCGTGACCGGTGAGGTCGTGTACGTGGACTCCGGCTACAATGTGATGGGCATCTGATGACTGACATCCCCTTCGGAGCCCTGAGCCCGCAGCTCGCGGCCGACGAGGACGGCCTGCGCGCCGCCTACGAGCGGGTCTTTGCGCGCGGCTGGTTCCTGAACGGTCCCGAGGCCTCGGGCTTCGAAGAGGAGTTTGCCGCCGCCACGGAACGCTCCTGGTGCGCGGCCTGCGCCAACGGCACCGACGCCCTGGTGCTGGCCCTGGCCGCCCTGGATATGCCGCCCGAAAGCCGCGTGGTGCTGCCCGCCTTCACCGCGCCGCCCTGCTACCACGCGGTGCTCGCGGCGGGCTGCATCCCGGTCTTCGCCGAGGTTGAAGAGCCTTACTACACCATCGATCCGCAAAGCGCGCGGCGCATGGCCGAGAGCACGGGCGCGCGGGCGATTCTGGCCGTGCACCTCTACGGCCAGCCCTGCGACATGCCCGCCCTGGCCGAAGTCTGCGACGAGTTCGGGCTGCACCTCGTGGAGGACTGCGCCCAGGCCCATGGAACCAGGCTTGACGGACGTCTGGCCGGAACCTTCGGCGAACTTGCCGCCTACAGCTTCTACCCCACCAAGAACCTCGGGGCGCTGGGAGACGCCGGAGCCGTGACCGGCGACCGGGATTCCCTGGACGAGCGCGTCCGGCTGTTGCGGCAATACGGCGAGAATCCGCGCTACGTCAGCGTCATGCCGGGCATGAACAGCCGCATGGACGAGTTGCAGGCGGCCTTCTTGCGCCTGCGTCTGACGCGGCTCGACGAGCTTGTGACCGCGCGCCGCCGCCTGGCCTCGCTCTACACTGCCGGACTGGCCGAGACACCGCTGATCCTGCCCGTCGAACGGCCCGGAGCCGAGCACTCCTACCACCTGTACGTGGTGCGCGCCGGAACGCGCGAGGAAAGCTCGCAGGACGAGCGGGCCCGCCTGATCCGCCACCTTTCCGAAAAGGGCGTCGGCACGGCGGTTCACTATCCCGTGCCCGGCCACAAGCAGCCCATGTTCGGCCTGGGCCGGGCCGACGTGGACGGCGAGATGGACCTTTCGTTCAGCGAACGGCTGGCGAACCAGGCGCTCTCTCTTCCGCTGTGGCCCGGCCTGGCCGAGACCGACGTGGAGCGCGTTTGCGCGGCGATCCGCGAATTCTACGGCCTGTAGCGCACCGCGGACACTGATCCGCCACGGGCAACGCGCCGGAATCGATGGCCGGCACGGCGCCGAGCAAGGAGAACTCCATGGAGAATCTTTTGATAATCGGCGGCGTCATCGTCGCCTGGGTAGTCATCACCCGCTTCATCCTGCCGAAACTCGGAATCCAGGGCTGAGGCCCTGCCTCGGGCTGCGGGACGCAGTCCAAAAAGTCCCGCAACGGCGCTAAAAAGCGGCGTTGACAGGGGTCTCAAAAGCGGCTAAGGACTCCCTTCCTTGCTCGCACCCCCTTGGTGCGGGCCATAGACCACAAGGAGGACCACCTCAATGCGTCAGTACGAAACCCTTCTCCTGCTGAGCCCCGAGCTCGCGCCCGACGGCCGCAAGGAGATCATCGACGCCCTGACCGGCATCATCGAGCGTGAGAACGGCAAGATGCTCCTCACCGACGAGTGGGGCATGCGCGATCTCGCCTACGCGGTGAACAAGCAGTCGCGCGGCTTCTACGTGCGCCTGGAGTACGCCGCCCCGGGCGATTGCGTCACCGAGCTGGAGCGCAACATCCGCATCAGCGACGGCATCTTCAAGTTCATCACCGTCAAGCTGAACGAAGAGTTCACGCCCGAGGAGGCCTAAGCCATGGCGTTCAAGAAAAGGTTCACTCCCCGCAAGAAGTTCTGCCGCTTCTGCGCGGACAAGAAATTGCCCCTGGACTACAAGCGCGCGGACATCCTGCGCGACTTCATCACCGAGCGCGGCAAGATCATCGCCCGCCGCATCACCGGCACCTGCGCCAAGCATCAGCGCAAGCTGACCACGCAGATCAAGCGCTCGCGCCAGATGGCCCTGCTGTTCTACACCACCGTGCACGCCACCTACGTGCGCAAGCGGACCGTCTAGGAGGGTCGTCATGCCTGTTCAGATCATCCTGCGTTCCGACGTGGACAACCTTGGCCGCGTCGGCGATACCGTCAAGGTCAAGCCGGGCTTCGCCCGCAACTTCCTGATCCCCCAGGGACTGGCCATGCTGGCCACCCCCTCCAACCTCAAGCAGTTCGAGCTCGAGCGCAAGAAGCTGGAGTCCAAGATGGACGCCGTGCGCTCCGAGGCCCGCAGCCTGGGCGAAAAGCTTTCGGCCGCCGTGGTCGAGATGCGCGTGCGTGTGGGCGAGGGCGACAAACTCTACGGCTCCGTGACCTCGGCTATGATCGCCGAGGGTCTGGCCGCCCAGGGCATCGAGATTGACAAGCGCCGCATCGATCTTGACGCGCCCATCAGGGCGCTGGGCGAATACGCCGTGCCCGTCAAACTGCACCAGGACGTCATCGCCAAGGTGACCGTGCAGGTGCTGCGCGAGGGTGGATCGTTCGAAGAGGAAATCGCCGCCCCGGCCGGCGCGGACGTCTCCGAGGCCGCCGAGGCTCAGGAGGCCGCCACTGCGCCCGTCACCGACCAGGCCCAATAGCCCCTCTTCCGGCGGAAAACGCTTTCAGGACGCGCGCGAGGCCCCCGAGCGGGCCTCCGCCGACCTCCTGCGCAAAGTCCCCCCCCACGACCTCGAAGCCGAACAGGCGGTCTTGGGGGGGATTTTTCTCAACAACAAGGCCTTTCATCTCATCGTGGAGATCCTCGACGAGGAGGACTTCTACTCTCCCGTCCACCGGACCATCTACGCCGCTTTTCTCGAGCTCGACCGCGCCGGACGGCCCATCGACCTGCTGACCACGGCCGACGAACTGAACAAGCGTGAAGCGCTCGAAACCGTCGGAGGCCGCGCCTACCTCGGCGAACTGGCCTCGGCCATCGTGCCCTCGGCCAACGCCGAATACTTCGCCCAACGCGTACGCGATCTGGCCCTACAGCGCGGGCTGATCAGCGTCGCGGCCGACATCATCCAGGAAAGCTACAGCCGGGGCGCGGACGTCGAGAGACTTATCGACGAGTCCGAGCAGGCCATCTTCCGCATCGCCGAACGCCGCGCGGCCGAGAGCTACACCTCCTCCAAGGAGCTTGTAGCCGAGGTCTTCAAGCAGCTTGAAAAACGCGCCGAACGCCAGGACGTCATCACCGGCGTGACCACCGGCTACACCCGGCTGAACGAAATGCTGGCGGGTTTTCAGCGCTCCGACCTGATCATCATCGCCGCGCGTCCCTCCATGGGCAAGACGGCCTTTGCCCTGAACCTGTGCCTGAACGCGGCCACCAGGGGCATGGAAGAGACAGGCGTGGTCGTCTTCTCGCTGGAGATGAGCAAGGAACAGCTCATGTCGCGCCTGCTGTGCGTCCAGGGCGGAGTGGACCTCTCTCGCATGCGGCGGGGATACCTGGACGACAACGACTGGGCCAAGCTCTTCGACGCCGCCGAAGTGCTGAGCAAGGCCCCCATTTTCATCGACGACACCCCTGCCCTGTCCATCCTTGAGCTTCGCGCCCGCTGCCGTCGCCTGAAAAAAGAAAAGAACATCGGCATGATCGTGGTGGACTACCTCCAACTCATGCGCGCCAGTCGTAACATCGACTCGCGCGAACAGGAAATTTCCGACATCTCGCGCAACCTCAAAGCCCTGGCCAAGGAGTTGGACGTGCCGGTGATCGCGCTCTCACAGCTCAACCGCAAGGTCGAGGAGCGCTCCAACCGCCGCCCCATGCTCTCGGACCTTCGCGAATCCGGTGCGATCGAGCAGGATGCCGACGTGATCATGTTCATTTATCGCGATGAAGTGTACAATAAAGATTCGACCAAGAAAGGCGTCGCCGAGATCATCATTGGCAAGCAGCGCAACGGCCCGGTGGGCGAAGTGGAGTTGGCCTTCATCGGCCCGTCCACCAAGTTCGGCGACCTGGCCTTCGTGCCCGAGCCGTCCGAATACGGCCGTTCCGGCTGAAAACCCTGCCAAGGAGGCCGTTCGTGCATTTCGATCCCGCAGAGGCTCTTTCGCGCGAGGAGATCGCCAGCCTGCAGACCGCCCGCCTGCGTGAAACCATTGAACGCGCGGCGCGCTCGCCTTTTTATGCCCGCGTCTTGGCCGAGGCTGGCGTCGGGCCCGACGACATCAAAAGCCCACAGGACATCCGCAGGCTGCCCCTGACCACCAAGCAGCACCTGCGTGCGAGCTATCCCTACGGCCTCGTGACCGTGCCCATCGCCGACTTGGTGCGGCTGCATGCATCTTCGGGCACCACGGGATCGCCCACGGCCGTCTTCTACACTGAACGCGACATCCGGACCTGGGCCTCGCTCATGGCCCGCTGCATGCACATGGCGGGCGTGCGCCGCGAGGATGTGTTCCAGAACATGAGCGGCTACGGCCTGTTCACCGGCGGCCTTGGCATCCACTACGGGGCCGAGGCCCTGGGCTGCCTGACCATCCCCGCAGGAGCGGGCAACTCCCGCCGCCAGGTCAAGCTCATTCGCGACTTCTCGGTCAGTGTGGTGCACATCATCCCCTCCTATGCCCTGCATTTCGCCGATTTCCTCCAATCCGAAGGTATCTCCCCGGCCTCGCTGCCCATCCGTATCGCCCTCATCGGCGCGGAACCCCACACAGAGGAGACGCGCCGCCGCATCGAAGGGCTCTACGGCTGCCGCGCCTTCAACTCCTACGGGCTCTCCGAGATGAACGGCCCTGGAGTGGCCTTCGAGTGCACTGAGCAACAGGGCATGCACCTGTGGGAAGACGCCTTCATCGCCGAAATCCTCGACCCCAACACCTTCGAGCCCGTACCCGACGGCGAACTGGGCGAGTTGGTGCTGACCACTCTCACGCGCGAAGGCATGCCGGTCATCCGCTACCGCACCCGCGACCTGACTCGCTTCATCCCCGGCCAATGCGCCTGCGGCCGCGCCCATCGCCGCATCGACCGCATCGCGGGTCGCACCGACGACATGCTCATCATCAAGGGCGTGAATATCTACCCCATGCAGGTGGAGCAGATCCTCATGGGCATGCCCGAGGTCGGCAGCAACTACCTCATCGAACTGACCCGCGACGGCCACATGGACCAGTTCACGGTCAAGGTCGAGATCACCGAGGATTTCTTCGTCGAGGACATGCGCGCCCTAAACGCCCTGCGCGGACGCATCGTGACCAAGCTGCGCGACGAACTGCTCATCACCCCGCGCGTGGAACTCGTGCAGCACGGCAGCCTGCCCGTGACCGAGGGAAAGGCCCAGCGCGTCAGCGATCTCAGGCCGAAGGACTGACATGCAGGAGCTTTACGCCGCCCTTTTCCTGGGCGTCCTCTTCCTGACCCTGGGTCTGCACGTCTTCAGCCTGCCCGGCAACTGGGTCATGCTGGCCCTGATGCTCGTCTGGAAGTACTTTCACCCGGCCATGGACGCCGGATGGGGCTTCTTCATCCTCATGGCGCTCATCGCGGGCGTGGGCGAACTGGTGCAGTTCCTGACCCAGGTCTACAGCGTCCGCCGCTTCGGCGGCTCGGGCCGGGGCAACTGGTGGGCCATCGGCGGCTCCATCGTCGGAGCCATCGTCGGCGCGCCGTTCTTTTTCGGCATCGGGGCCATCCCCGGAGCATTCCTAGGCGCCTACGCTGGCGGCCTGGCGGGCGAACTCTCCCTCAAGCGGCCGCTGCCCGAGGCCCACAAAAGCGCCATGGGCGCGTTCTTCGGCACCTTCCTCGGCGTTGTCTCCAAGTTCGGCCTGGGCGTGCTCATGTTCTGGATGAGCGCCAAGGCCGTCTGGCCCTCCTGATCCCCTGGCACACACCACGGAGCATCATATGACCGTTCGTTCACACGTCTCGTCGCCCGATTTCCCCGACTACCGGGGGACCATGGAATATTTCTGCCTGGGCTGCGGCCAGCGCTATCCCATCGACCAGTTGCACTACACCTGCCCGTCCTGCGGCGACGTGTTCCTGCTCGAAGACACCGGATTCGAGAGCTTGAAGAACGTCTCGGGCGCGGCCTGGCGCGACCTCTTCGACATCCGCGCGGCCACCAAGTCCGACCCGCTGCGCGGCATCTTCCGCTTCTACGAGCTCATGGCCCCGGTGGTGGAGCCCGACGACATCGTCTGGCTCGGCGAGGGCAACACGCCCATCGTGACTTCAAGTCCTGCACTCTCGGCCCAACTCGGCGGGCAGCGCATGGCCTTCAAGAACGACGGCCAGAACCCTTCCGCCTCCTTCAAGGACCGGGGCATGGCCTGCGCCTTCTCCTTCCTGCGCGCCCTGATGCGCAAAAAGGAGATGAAGAGCCTGCTCGCGGTCTGCGCCTCCACAGGCGACACCTCGGCCGCGGCCGCGCTCTACGCCGCCTACGTTGGCGGCGGCATCTCCTCGGTGGTCATTCTGCCCGAGGGCAAGGTCACGCCGCAGCAGCTCGCCCAACCCCTGGGCAGCGGGGCCACGGTCCTCGAAGTGCCCGGCGTGTTCGACGACTGCATGAAGGTCGTGGAGCACCTGGCCGACAACTACGACGTGGCGCTCCTGAACTCCAAGAACGCCTGGCGCATCCTGGGCCAGGAGTCTTACGCCTTCGAAGTCGCGCAGTGGTACGACTGGGATCTCGCCGGGATCTGCGTCTTTGTGCCCATCGGCAACGCGGGCAACATCACGGCCATCATGTCCGGCTTCCTCAAGCTCTGCGAACTGGGCGTCATCGCCAAGCCGCCGCGCATCTTCGGCGTGCAGACGCATCACGCCGACCCTGTCTGGCGCTACTACAGCCAGCCCGAGGGTAGCCGGGTCTTTGCGCCCGTCAAGGTCCAGCCCTCCGTGGCCCAGGCGGCCATGATCGGCGATCCGGTCTCCTTCCCGCGCGTGCGCCATTTCGCGGACAAGCTCGAAAAGGCATACGGTCCCGGCGCGTTCCAGGTCGTCCAGGTGACCGAGCAGGAGACCATCGAGGGCATGCTTTTGGCCAACCGGCACGGCCACATCTCCTGCACCCAGGGCGGCGAATGCCTGGCCGGACTCAAGAAGGCCCGCGAACTCGGATTGATCGGCGCGGACGAGACGGCCGTGCTCGACGCCACGGCCCACATGCTCAAGTTCATCGGCTTCCAGGAGATGTACTTCGAGAACTCCTTCCCGCCCGAATTCGGCATCACCCCGGACCCGGCCCTGGCCAACCGGCCCGAGCCCGTGATCACGTCCGCCGAGAAGGCCGACCTGACGCCCGAGGCGTTCACCGTGAAGGCGGCCGAAAACATCGTGGCCCGCCTGGGGCTGGCCCGCAAATAGGCGCGCCGTGGCCCGCGCGCGCGCCGACGTCCTGGCCGCTGGGCAGGGCCTTGCCGAAACGCCCGATCAGGCCGCGCGGCTGATCATGGCCGGGCGCATCTTCATGGACACACCCAAGGGGCGCGTGCGTGTCGAAAAACCCGGCCAGCAGCTTCGGCCCGATACGGAGCTTTCACTCGAAGGCGGCGAGCGCTTCGTGAGCCGGGGCGGCTACAAACTCCTCACGGCCATCGAACGTTTCGGCCTCGATGTTTCGGGCCTCGTCTGCCTCGACGCCGGGGCCTCCACGGGCGGCTTCACGGACTGCCTGCTGCAGCACGGCGCGGCCCGCGTCTACGCCGTGGACGTGGGCACGGCGCAACTGCACGAGAAGCTGCGCGCCGATCCGCGCGTCGTCTCGCACGAGGGCGTGAACCTGCGCCTCGCCCAGCCAGATTTTCTGCCCGAGCGCGTGGACCTGATCACCGCCGACCTGTCCTTCATCTCCCTGACCAGCGTGCTGCCCGCGCTGAAAGGCTTTCTGCGGCCGGGCGGACGCATCGTGGCGCTCGTCAAGCCGCAGTTCGAGCTGCCCGCGCACCAGGTCGGCCCAAAGGGCGTGGTGCGCGACGAGACGCTGCGCCAAAAGGCCGTGGATAAGGTCGTGTCCTTCGGCTGCGAGGCGCTGGGACTTGTTCACCACGACACAGTGGCCTCGGCCATCACCGGCCCCAAGGGCAACCAGGAATATCTGGTCCTGTTCAGCCTGCCCTCCTGATCCCGCCGCCCGCCATGGCTCGGCCGTTGCCAGCGGCCCGCGCGCCTGCTAGGGAAGCTCTCCGGCCTTGGGCCGGAGCGACTGATTTTCCTGGAGGCATCATGGCCCTCGGCGCTTTGCTGAGCGTGCTTTCCGCGATCTGCTTCGGCCTCATGGCCGTCATGGCCCGCGCGGCCTATGCCCTGGGCATGGACGAATGGCAGATGCTGCTCTCGCGCTTCGTCTTCGGCGCGGTGCTGCTCGGCGCGTACATCGCCCTGCGCGATCCCTCGGCCTTTCGCATCCGCCTTTCCCGCCTCGCCGCCATCGCGGCCGTGGGCCTTTGCATCTACACCACGCAAAGCCTCTGCTTCTTCCTCTCGCTCAAATACATCACCGCCTCCACCACGGCGCTCATCTTCTACGCCCACCCGGCCGTGGTCACGCTGCTCGCGGTCTGCTTCCTGGGCCTTGGCCTCACGCGGCCGCTCGTCCTCTCGGTCGTCTCCGTTTCGCTTGGCTGCGCCCTGGTCTTCGCCGACGCCTTCGCCCGCCAGGCCTCGCCGGAAGGACTGCTTTTCGCCGCCGGAGCCACGGCCGTCTTCTCGGTCTACCTGCTGCTCTGCCAAGTGGTCACCAAGGGACTGCGGCCGCTCACGGCCAGCTTCTACATGATCCTCTTCACAGCCATCGGCTTTTGTCTGCTGCATCCGCCCACAACCCTTCTCGCCTTCAGCGGTCCGCAACTGGCCATGGGCTTCGGGTTCGGCCTCATACCCACGGTCATGGCCATCCTCCTGCTGTATGCGGCCATCGCGCGGGTGGGCAGCGCCTACGCGGCCGTCTTCTCGTCCATCGAACCCGTGGCCACCCTGCTCTTCGCAGCCGCCCTGTTGGGAGAGCCGCTTCTGGCCTGGCAACTCTTCGGTACCGTCTTCATCCTGGCGGGCATCGCCCTGCCCAATCTCGCGGCCTGGCGACAGGCCAAAGCACTCAGGAGCCTTTCATGAGCAACGACCCCAAGCGCCCCGACTCCCCGGCCCAGGACCGGAACACGTCCCTGCATCTCGCCACGCTGGCCGTTCGCGGCGGCGACGAGAACCACGGGCTTGGCAACGCCACCCAGGTGCCCGTGGTGCACAGTGTGGCCTTCGGCTACCACGACGTGGACGAATGGCAGGAAGTGGCCCTGCTCAAGCGCCAAGGGCACATCTACGGCCGCAACACCAACCCCACGGTGGCCGCGTTCGAGGAGAAAGTCCGGCTGCTGGAAGGGGCCGAGGCGGCCGTCAGCGCGTCCTCGGGCATGGGCATCATCTCGGCCGCGCTCTTCGCGATGGTGAAGCCCGGCGACCGCGTCGTCTCGCTCAAGGATACCTACGGCGGCACCAACGTCCTGTTCACCGAGTTCCTGCCCCGCTTCGGCGTGGAGGTGACGCTTTGCGACACCACGGATTTCGAGGCGATCGAGGCCGAGACCGCCAAGGGCTGCCGGGTGCTTTACCTGGAGACGCCCACCAACCCCACGGTCAAGATCGTGGACATCGAGCGTCTGGCGAGCGCGGGCCGCGCCGTGGGGGCCGTGGTCATGGTGGACAACACCTTCGCCACCCCGGTGAACCAAAACCCCATCGCCCTTGGCGCGGACATCGCCCTGCACAGCGCCACCAAGTTCCTGGGCGGCCATGCCGACGCCCTGGGCGGCGTGGCCTGCGGCCCGGCCCATCTCATCCGCGAGATATACCACTACCGCGAGATCAATGGCGCTTCCTTGGACCCCATGTCCGCCTATCTGCTGCTGCGCGGCATGAAGACCCTGCATCTGCGCATCGAACGGCAAAACGAGAACGCCATGCGCATCGCCCGCTTCCTCTCCGAGCATCCGGGCGTGTCCAAGGTCTTTTATCCCGGCCTGCCCGAACACCCGGGCCACGACGTCGCCGCGCGCCAGATGCGCGGCTTTGGCGGCATGCTCTCCTTCATGCTCAAGGAGAACACCTTCGATGCCGTGCGCGCCTTCCTGCCGAAGCTCAGGCTTGCGCACCGCGCGGCCAACCTGGGCGCGGTGGAGACCATCGCGGGCGTGCCCGCGACAACGAGCCACGTGGAATGCACGGCCGAGCAGCGCGCGGCCATGGGCATCCCGGAGAGTCTGGTGCGTTATTCCGTAGGCATTGAGGACGCGCGCGACCTCATGGCCGATCTCGACCAGGCCTTGAGTTGAGCGCCGCCGACAGGCTTACTTTGCAGGCGCGGCGCGCGGCAGGCTTGATTTGCCGCGCGCCGCGCCGTATTTTGACGAATTCGCCCGCCCCCGCTCCTGGTCCGGGGCAGGCGCAAGCCCTTGCACGGAGTCACTCATGCGCAACGACAGCAGACGGCCGGACACCTTGTGCGTCCACGCGGGATCGCGCCCCGACCCGGTCACGGGCGGCCTGAACACGCCCATCTCCACCTCGTCGGCCCACCGCTTCCCGTGGAAGAACCTGCCCGAGGCGGGCTACCCGCGTTATCACACCCTGCCCTCGCAGCTTGCCCCGGCGGACAAGCTGGCCGCTCTCGAAGGCGCGGACGTCGCCCTGGTCACGGCCTCCGGCCTTTCAGCCATCGCCGTGACGCTCCTGGCCGTGCTCGGGCACGGCGACCACGCCGTGGTGCAGCGCGACATCTACGGCGGCACGCACCATCTGCTGACCGCCGAGTTCCCGCGCCTGGGCATCGAATTCGACTTCGCGGACTTCGCAAGCGAAGCCTCCTTACGCGCCGCGCTGAGGCCCAACACCCGGCTCATCTACGCGGAGACGCCCTCCAACCCCCTGCTCGGCGTGGTCGATCTGGCCATGATCGCGGCCGTGGGCAAGGAGATCGGCGCGGTCACGGTCTGCGACAACACCTTCGCCACGCCCATCCTGCAAAAGTCCCTGGCGCTGGGCCTGGACATCTCCGTGCACTCGGGCACCAAGTACCTGGCGGGCCATAGCGACCTCAACTGCGGGGCCATCGCGGCGCGCGCCGCCTTTGGCGAACGCTTGAAGGAAGCGCTCGTCAACTACGGCCCCACGCTCAACGCCTACGACGCCTTCCTGCTCGAACGCGGCATGAAGACACTGGGCCTGCGCATGGAGCGCATCAGCGAGAACGCCATGGCGGTGGCCAAGTGGCTTTCTCGCCACGAGCAAGTCACGAAGGTCAACTACCCCGGACTTTCGGACCATCCCGGCCACGCCGTCGCGGCGCGGCAGATGACGGCCTTCGGCGGCATGCTCTCGTTCGAGATCGCGGGCAGCGAGGCCGAGGCGCGCACAGCCGTGGACCGGCTGACCATGATCGCCGAGGCGGTGTCGCTGGGCGGTGTGGAGACGCTGATCTGCTTCCCGCGCCTGACCTCGCACGCCAAGATGACGGCCGAGGAACGGCACGCAGCGGGCATCGGCGACACCCTGTTGCGCCTGTCCGTGGGCATCGAGGACAAGGATGACATCATCGCCGACCTCGACCAGGCCCTGAAAGGTTCCTGAAACGAAAATCCCTGGGCGGCGCTCTTTGGCCCGCCCAGGGGACAAGGCGCCCTGCGGATGGCTAATTCGGGGCGGCCTGTCAGCTTGGCGTCCTGTCCAGCATGCGCCCCACCACGGCCATGTGCTTCTTCTCCTCCACGGCCAGTTCCTTGAGCACGGCCGCCGCTTCGAGGTCGGCCGCGCGGGAGGTGGCGCGCAGGTAGAGATCCAGGGCCTGGGCCTCGAAGGCCATGGCCGTCTCCAGAACGTCGCGGCGCGTGGCCTTGACCGCGCACAGTCTGGCCGAGGCCTCTTGTGGGCCGTAGCCGCCCTCCACGGCCGTGATCTCCCTGGCGCGCGCCAGGAGCGCGGCCTCGTCCACGTCCGGGGCGTGGCTCCTCGCCAGGCGCAGGACCATGGCCTTGTGCCCCTCCTCGAACCGCGCCAGGCGTTGCAGCACGGCCTTGGCCTCCTCGTCCTCGCCGCTCGCGCAACGGGCGTAGAAGTCCCCGAGATTGGCCTCCATGGCGTAGGCCAGGGCCAAGATGTCGGCCATGGATGCCGCTGCGGGCAGATAGGACAGCCCCTGGTCGAGTCCGCCCTCGGCGGCTGCGCCCTGCCAGGCGGTGATGCCGCCCAGGATGTTCAGGGCCGTGTAGCCCTGGCCGGCCAGGAGCCCGGCAGCGGCGGAGCTTCGTCCGCCCGAACGGCAGTAGGTCAGCACGGGTTTGTCGCGCGGCACCTCGCCCAGCCTGTCGGCCAGTTCGGTCAGAGGCACGAGCCGCGCGCCGGGCAGATGCGCCTCGTCGTACTCCCAGGTCTGGCGCACGTCCAAAAGAGTGTAGTCGTCCAGGGAGCGCTTGCGCATGAAAGCCTCGGCCTCGGCGGTCGTGACGTTCGCAGGCGTCGTTGCGGCATCTGGTTCGTGCGTGTCGGCGGTTTGCGGCATGGATGTCCTCCGGGCTTGCGCGTGAAGCGGCGGCTTCTGAGGCGCGGATGGAGTATCCATACACGATTTGTCCTGGCTTGGCACAGTCCCCGTGATTCATCGCGCCGGATCAGCGACGACGATACGCTACACGCGTACGCTGTACGTATTGGGGCTACAGCAAGAAAAAGGAAGACGAGATCGTCAAAGACTCAGAAATACGCGCCCCAGGCGAGCGCCAAGGCCGGGACGACGGCCATGCCCCACTCCGCGAGGCGCGCGCGGCGCTCGGGCAGCCAGGCTTCGGGCCGCTCCAGGCCGCGCGCGGCCACGGCCAGGGCCTGGGTCCAGGTGGCGCGGGAGAGCACGCGCACGAGCGCCCTGGGCACGAGCACGATCCGCTGCCGCCAGGGACAGCCGGGCCAGCGCATGACAAGGCCTCTGGCGAGACCCGAAGCGGTCTGCCAAGCCAGGGGCAGGAAGTGGATCATCAGGGCCAGGGAAAGCGCGGTCATGAAGGCGCGGCGGCCCAGTACCGGCCGCAGGAACCAGGCCACGGCCACGCCCAGGCGGCGCGGCGAGGCCGAAAGCGCCAGCGAAAGACCAAGAAGTAGCAGAACGACGAGCCGCGTCGCCAGATCGACGGCCGCAAGGAACGCCCCGTCCGCCGCCGCCCCGCCGACGACATCCAAAAGAACCTTGAGCGCGGCCCAAAAAACCACGAAAAAGAGATAGCCGCGCCAAAGCCCCCGGTTCGCGCCGCGAAAACCGCCCAAGGCCGAACAGATCACAGCCGCGAAAAGCCCCACGAGGGCGAGGCCTTCCAGAGGAAGCCGCCACAAGGTGAGGCCCGCGACCACGGCCAGAAACAGCTTGGGCCGCGCATCGAGCGCGAGCAGGAAACGGCCGGAGGAACCGCGCGGCAGGGCGTGAAGCGCCGAGAAGCCGGGCATCAGCCCTGCCCCTCGCCCGCGTCCCAGGGCCGGATGCCGTGCCCCGCGAGCCAGGAGCAGGGAGGCCGCACGTCGAGACCGGCGAGATGCGGCAAGACGTCGGCGGCTGCGCCGAATAATGCCTGCCTGCCGCCCGCGAGCACGAGCCACAGGTCGGCCAGATCGGCCAGGGGCTCCAGGTCGTGCACGGCCACGATCTGCGTCAGTCCCGCCTCGCGGTTGGCCGCGAGCAGGCCGCGCATCTCGCGCGCGCCGGGATAATCCAGCCCCGCGAAAGGTTCGTCGAGGAGCAAAAGGCGAGGTTCGCGCACCAGCGCCGCAGCCAGGCAAAGCTTGCGCTTCTGCCCGAAGGACAGGGTGTGCACCAGGGCGTCGGGTGCACTTAGCCCCAGGCGCGCAGCCAGGGCCAATGCCGTGTCGCGCTTTTCGGGCGGCCGTCCCAGGAGCAGGTCCTCCTCCACGGTCGCGCCGATGATAGTCAGGTCGGCCTCCTGCAGCACCAGCGCCGCAGCCCGGCGCACGGCCTCGCCGTCCCTGGCCGCGTCGTGCCCGGCCACGCTCAGATTCCCCTGCGAGGGCGCGAACAGCCCGGCCAAAAGCGCCAGGAGCGTGGACTTGCCCGCGCCGTTGGCCCCGGCCAGCCCGAGAATGCTCCCCTCGGGCAGGTCGAAGGTCACGTCTGAAAGGGCCAGGGCTCCGGTCTCATAGACGTAGGCCAGGTTATGGGCCTCGATCATTTTCGCCATGCCGCTCGCCCTAACGGGGCAACAGCCCGCGCGCGTGCATGAAGCGCCACGTGGCGATGGCCATGAACATTTTGGCAATGTCCTGCAGGATGAAAGGCAGAAAACCGATGGTCAGAGCCTTTTCCCAACCGATGTCCAGCACGCGCATCAGGTTCAGGACGCCGAACAGATAGAGCAGGACGAGTCCGGGCACGGCCGCGAGCAGCCCTCGCCGCCACGTGGGCTCGGCTCCACGCGCGATCAGCCCCATTGCAGCCGTGGCCAGGATGTAGCCGACGAGATAGCCGCCTGTGGGGCCAAGCAGCACGGCCAGCCCGGCCTTGCCGCCCGTAAAGACCGGCAGCCCGATGAGTCCGGCGGTGACGAACAGACTCGCGGCGGCCAGGGCGTGCGGAAAGCCGAGCACCAGTCCCGCGAGCATGACGAAAAACGGCTGCATGGTGAACGGAACAGGGCCGATGGGCAGAGAAAGGTAGGAGCCCACGGCCATGAGCGCGGCCATCAGGGAGACCCAGGCCGTGCGGTGAAGTCCGGCAAGCGGAGTCGCGTGCATTGCTATCCTCGCGATGCGTTCGGGTGACGACAAACGCCCTCAGGTGGGCTGGTATCCCAGGCGGCGCAAAGCCGCAAGCGCCTCGGCGGGCCTCTGCCCCGGCGTGGTCAGGTAGTCGCCGACCATCAGCCCGTCGGCCCCGGCCGCGAGCGGCAACGCCGGATCGGGGCCGAAGACCGCCTCGCGGCCGCCGCAGATGCGCAGACAGGCCAGGGGCAGAATCAGGCGGAACAAGGCGATCACGGCCGCCGCCTCCCCGGCCGAGAGCACGGCCCGCTCGCCGAGCCTGGTGCCGGGAATGGGGTTCAGGAAGTTCATGGGCACGGACGAAACGCCGAGCCCAGCCAGGGTCAGGGCCAACTCCGCCCTGTCGCCCCAGGACTCGCCAAGGCCGAACAGCCCGCCGGAGCAGACCTCCACGCCCATGGCCAGGGCCGCGCGCACCACGGCCACGTCGTCCTCGTAGGCGTGGGTGGTGCAGACATTCGGGAAGAACGCGGCCGAGGTCTCCAGGTTATGGTGCAGACGGCGAAGCCCGGCCTGCCGGAGACGATCGAGCTGTCCGGCGTCGAGCAGCCCTACCGAGACGTCGGGCTCGAGCCCCATATCCCGGACCATCCCCACGGCCTCGACCAGTTCCTCGAATTCGGCCCTGGTGGGCCGAAGGCCGCTGGTCACGATGCCGAAGCGCGAAACGCCTGCTTCCCTGGCCCTGAGTGCGGCCTGGGCCGTGGCCTTCGCGCCGATGAAAGGGTGCTCGGGCGCGGCCGTGCGGTGGTGCGCGGACTGCGCGCAGAAGGCGCAGTCCTCGGAGCAGCGGCCGCTCTTGGCGTTGACGATGGCGCATATCTGCACGCGGCGGCCGCGATGCGCGTCGCGCACCTTCGCGGCGGCCTCGATCAGCCGTTCGGGTTCGTCGCGGGCCGCGTCCGCCAGGACCATGGCCTGTTCATGGCCGGGCGTTTCGCCTGCAAGGGCTTTGTGGTAGATGGGATCGAGAGATGAGGATGCGCGCATGAGGTCTTCCGTGAGCGGCCAGCACTAGCCGCTTTTGCCCTGCGCGACAAGGAGAAATGCGTGGCAGCGAACTCCAAGGCATTGGAATTGCTCGATGCGACCGCCCACACCTGGCAGAACCTGCGCGGCCAGGGGCTGGACTGGCCCGCCATGCCCGCCCCCTTCAAGGCCTATCCCCGCGACGTGCGCATGGTCCCCCTGCCCCGTCCCGAGGGCTGGCCCGCCATCTCCTGCGCCGAAGTCTTCGCCGGATCGGCCGCACCGGCGAATGTCCCGAATGCCGCGGCCGTCTCGGCCCTCGCGCAGCTCGCCTGCGGCGTTACGGCCGTGGTGCGCCGCACCGTGGACGAATTCCATCTGCGGGCCAACGCCTCGGCTGGTGCGCTGTACCCCTGCGAACTGTACCTTGCCGCCCAGGGCGTGGAAGGCCTGCCAGACGGGCTCTTTCACTTCGCCGTGCAGCGCCATGCGCTCGGCCTCCTTCGCCGGGGCCAGATCCTCGCGGACGGCCCAGGGCTTCGCGCCTGGCTCACGGTCATCCCGTTTCGCAGCGCCTGGAAATACCGCGACCGCGCGGTACGCTACCTGTTCCTGGACGCCGGGCACGTGCTCGAAAACCTGGACGGCGCAGCCCGCGCCCTGGGTCTCTCGTGCCGGGTGGATATCTCCGCGAACGCCAGGGAAACGGCCGGGCTTCTAGGCATCGCCCCCGAACGTGAGCGTTGCCTGGTCGAAATCGAGCTGCTCGGCAATGCCGATCTGGCGTCCGAATTGCCGCCGCCCGTCCATGCCGGTCTGGCGCGCGCATCCACGGTCTCGCCGCGCGAGGTCGAGTACCCGCTCATCACCCAGGCGCTCGACCTGAGCTCGCCCGGAAAAAGCCGGGATGCGGCCGCGTCGCTGCCGGACAAACGCACGGCCCCGGCTCCCCTGCTCGAGCGCCCGTTCGTCCAGGCCGTGCTGCACCGCCGCAGCCGCCGTTCGTACATGGCCGGGCCCCTGCCGTCCGGCGCGCTCGACGCCCTGGCTGTCGCGCTCTCGAACCCGGCTGGCGCTTCGTGCGGGCTCGGCGTGGGATTCGTCGTGGGAGGCGACGAATCCGCTCCCGGCGGATTCCACCTGCTCGACCGCGAATCGGGAACGCTCGGCGCGTCCGTTTTCGCGGTGGATCGCAAGAAGTTCACCGAAGCGTGCCTGGATCAGGCCTGGATGACCAAGGCGGCCGTGCTCGTCTGCTTCTTCGCCGCCCCGGACGAAGCCGAGGCGGCCCACGGACCGAACGCCCTGAAACGGCTTCTGATCCAAGCCGGGCGGCTCGGCCAGCGCATCTACCTGTGCGCGGCGGCGCTTGGACTAGGCGCTTGCGGCGTGGGGGCCTTCATCGACGAGGATGCGCGCCGGACGCTTGGTCTCGCTGCATCGGAACGGCTGCTCTACGTGGTCGCCTTCGGCCCGGTCCGGGGCGTGGTGGATTGAGGCTTGCGAGCCACGATGGCGGCCATGTGGCGCAGGGGATTCTCGCGCAGCCCCTCGAAGGCGGCCACGATCTCGAAATCGGCGAAAAGCGCGCGCAATTCCCCTTCCTTGAGCAGAAAATCTGGATTTTTCGGCTTGCCGAGCACACGCTGGCGTTCAGTGAAGGTTTCGTAGACGATCAACCCGCCAGCCTTTAGAGCCGCCTTGAGAACCGGGATGAGTGGCCGGTGCAAATATCTGAAGACGATGATCGCGGCATATGCCTCGCGTGGCAGGGAGAAATCCGGCTTCTCCAGATCGGCCTGCCGCAGGCGCACATTCACTTTGGCCCGAACGGCCCGTTCCCGCGCCCGCGCAAGTGCCTCGGCCGAGGCGTCCACCCCCTCGACCTGAAGGCCGTTTTCTGCCAGAAAAACAACGTTCAGTCCTTCTCCGCAGGCAACGTCGAGCACCGGTCCGGTCACTGGATTCTGCCGCAGGAGCTGGACATGGTTCCGAAGCCAAGCCGCCGGGCCCTCGCCGTGGGCACGTTCGGCCTGCCTCAAGCGCGCGTCTTCGTCGCGGCGCATGCTTCCCTGCCTTTGTTGTTTCATGTTATCTGTGCCCGGAAATCTAACATAACGCAAGGAGCCGTCATGCGCCGAAAAGCCCTGCCGTTCGTTTGTTTCGCCATTCTCCTCGCCGCCGTCACGGCACGGGCCGAGATCGTCCAGGTGACGCTGCACCCGCAAAGCGCCGTGATCGAGGAGCGCCTCGATGCCCCGCTCGTGACCACACCCTCGGGAACGGTGGCCGTGTTCACGGTGCCCCGCGCCACGGACACGAGCGGCATCCGGGTGCGCGCCGAGACCAGGGGCGTGGCCGTAGGCGGCCTGACTTGGCACGAGATCGGCGCATCCGAAACGCCCGATCTGGCCGCCCTGCGCGCCCGCCTGAAAGCGGCCGTCGCAGAACGCGACACTGCCAAGGCCTCTGTCGAGGCCATGGAGGCCCAGGCCGGATTCTGGAAGAACGTGCGACTCGACGGTTCGGGCACGGCCGATGCCGCGAGCAAGCTCGCCACGACGCTCGGCGAGAACCTGAACGCGCTGTTGGGACGCCTCTACGTCGCCCGCGAGGACCTGGCGAAAAAGGACAAGGAGGTCGCCCGGATCGAGGAGAAATTGGCGCGTGCCACGGGCGGCAGCGACACGGCCATCGAGGTCCGCGCGGCCGTGGAAGGAGCGGGCGGCAAGACCGTGGCCCTGCGTCTGGCCTATGCCGTGGCCGGGTGCGGCTGGACCCCGGCCTACCGGCTCGATGCCGAGCCCGGCAAGTCTTCCGTGGAGATCGTCTTCGAGGCCGTGATGAGCCAATCCACGGGCCGCGAATGGAACGCGCCGCTTCGGCTGGCCACCACCCCGCCCATGGTCAGGCTGGAGCCGCCCGCCCTGCCGCAGTGGATCATCAGCCCGCGCGAGGAAGCCATGCCCAGACCGCTTGGCGCGGCGCGCATGACCATGGACGCGGCCGCGCCCATGGCCGAATCCGTCATGGCCAAGGAGGCGGTGCGCGAGGACTACGGGGCCTATGCGGCCTGGGACATGGGCGTGCGCGCCGTGCCCCCCGGAGAGGAGATGAGCCTTCCCGTGCGCCGTATTTCGGCCAAAGCCGAGTTCGTGCACTTGCTGCGCCCCATGCGCGGCGAGGAGGCTTATCTGAAGGCTCGGCTGACCCTGCCCGAAGCGGCGTCCATGCCCAGAGGTCCGGCCCGCTTCCTGGTGGATGGGGCCATGGTCGGCGAAGGGGCGTTCGGGCTTGAGGATACCGAGAGCGACGTGTTCTTCGGCACCGACCCGCTCGTGAGTGTGAAGACCGAAGTGCTGACCAAAGGATCGGGCGAACGCGGCCTGTTCGGCCGGACCCGGACCCACGCCTGGGGCTGGCGCTTCACGGTGCAAAACGGCCGGGCGGTTCCGCTCGCGGCGCTGATCGAGGAGCCGCTGCCCCTTGTCCGTGACGAGCGCGTGGAGTTGACCATCAAGGCCACGCCCGAAATCACGGAGCAAAGGGACGGGATCGCCTCGTGGCGGATCGCGGTGCCCGCCAGGGGTTCGGCGAACGTCACCTGGAACGTGGACCTGCGCGCCCCGGCAGACCTGGAACTCGACCTGGGCAGGCGCTGACAGGCCTTTGAAAACGCCCGATCTGCTGCGTTGCCGCGAAAAGTTCAAACCCTCGCGTATTTGAAATACGCGAGGGTTTGAACTTTCCTTGCGCCATGCATCTGAAGATTTTTAAGCGGTCTGGAAGCAGAGTTTGTCAACAGGCTCCTAATGATATCCGCCGAACAGCCGATAGGCTGAATAAGGTCCTCGGACCAATCAGGTCATCCAGGCGGCGAGCATGCAAAAAGAATTCGCTATCTCCCTTCAGGGAATAGAAACGGTACGGACACAAAGCCTTTCGACGCCCCATGAGGCCCCAAAGGGGCGTGTGCGCGAAGCGGCGAACGAACGCGCCGTGCAGGCCATGCGCGCCAAGTGTTTTGCGGGCGTGGTCGGAGTGGGCGCGGCCTGCGGAGCAGTGCGTGCAATGACTGGCGAGGCGGCCGCTTCCGAACTTTTCTTTTCCACGCTCACGGCCATGGTCCTCGTCATGCTCGCGGGCTTCATCGGCGGGCTTGCCGGGGACATCACGCGCGGCATGGCCGCCTGGGTCACAGGAGGCGACGTGGAAGGCGGCGACACGACAGACGGCATGATCGTCGGCGGCTTCGGCTTCGCGTTCCTCGGCTTCGTCATGGCGCTCGTGTTCTGGCAGCCGGAGCGAGCCGGATTGTTCGCGGCCGTCGGAGCCTTTGCCGGAGGCTTTCTCGGAGCGCTGCCCGGCGAGCAGGTCGGCGTAATCGTGCGCATGCTGGCAGCCCAGGAGCAGCGTGAACGCATACGCCAAGATATTTAAGAAGCACGAAGAAGTCTTCGGCATCCCGCTTTACAGCGATCTTAGGGAGGCGTAGGAGCAGCCAAAGGCGACAGCACCAGACAAGGAGTTTCCCAATGTGCAATAATTGCAACTGCGGTCCCAAGAAAGAGACCCGCTACGACAAATTCCAGCGCGAGCACGACCACTCGCACGACCACTCGCACGACCACTCGCACGACCACCCGCACACTCACGAGCACGATCACGAGCACTGCCACCACCACTCCCACGGCGACCACGCGCACGAGCACGGGCACACGCACAGCCACGACCACGAGCACGATCATCACCATCACGATCATGGCCACCTGCATGATCACGACCATCCCCACGATCACCCGCACGATCATAAATAACGCCCGGTTTCCAAGCGTCTGAGCGCGCAGCGCACATTGCGGCGCATGCACGAAAGGCCCGCAGCCCGTCTCCAAGGCGGTCATGCGGGCCTTCTCGCCTCAAAAGGACGGCAATATCTTTTCGGGGATGAAAAAAAGCGCGGATGCTTCCGCGCTTTTTCTGAAGGAACCAGGCACCCGGCAACAACCGCTACCGCTGCTCCCTCTCGGGCCTGACGGGGTTCACGACGTTACCGCCGCCTGGCTCCCTCGAAAGGATCGGGCGTGCGCCCAGGATAATGCTAAATGGCGGAGAGGGAGGGATTTGAACCCTCGGTACCCTTTAGGGGTACACACGATTTCCAATCGTGCTCCTTCGGCCGCTCGGACACCTCTCCGTGCCAAAAGGAGACCCTGGATAAACAAATGCCGGGCGATTGGCAAGACGTGCGGCCCGCTTTTTCGTTCTTTTTTCCACTCCTACTCCAACCCCAGGATCAGATAGTCGGCGTCCTGGGGCGTCACGGTGTTCTCGTCTACCGTTCCCATCGCGCGCGGCAGCACGATGAGTTGCCGGATGCCCGGGGCCAGGGATTCAGCCCGCGAGGGCATGGCAGGCCGCCAGGCATGAATCTGGCCGCAGAGCACGGCCATGACGGTGTTCGGCCGCTCGGCCAGGAAGTGTACGGCGTAATAGGCCATGGCCGTGTCCCAGACCACCTGGGCCTCGCAGAAATGAGCGAAGGACGAGGCGTGGCCGTGGTGATGTCCACCGAACATGCGCCGCAGAAAAGCCTCGTAGGCAGGGTCCACCACACAGGCCACGGGCGGCAGCTCGCCGATCTGCTCCGGCGTAAGCGAAGCGAAACCTCCGCGTGCCACCTGGCGCACGATTTCGCGCGGGGCGTTGAGCGCGACCATGGGGATGCGCCGCTCGCGACAAAAGACGAAGATGTCGCGATACAACTCGAAAGCCATGCCCCAGTTCCGGGCAAAAGCCGCGCGCAAGGCCCCCTCGTCCAGGGAACCACCGACCCAGGCGTCCAGAACATCCTGGTCATGATGGGGGAACATCTCTATCCCCACGGCCAAATCCGGCTTGACCTTGGCCATGGCCGCGATGATCGCGAGTTGGGCCGCGTGATGCGCCGCGACGTCATGGCTTTCTCCGAGATAGACGAGGTCCGCCTGCACCAGCACCCCCGCCCCTTCGTCCAGGGTAATCGTGCGCTTCGCGGTCACGTCCCACAGGCCGAGGGCGTTTCCTCCACAGGCCGGAGTCAACAGGGTCGCGACGAGCGCCATGATGCAAAACACGTTTTTCATGGGACATCCTCGAACTCGACTACAAGCGGAGATGCCTTTGGTTCGAAAGTTCCCTTGAAAACGTTCACGCCGCCGCCGAAGGCCACATAGCCTGACTTGCCATAGTGCGGGATGCGGCGCACGGCCTCGACCACGTCCTGCTCCTTAGCCTCCCTGGTCACGAAGAGGCCTGCGGTGAACGTGCCATCGCGATCCGGTCCCGGAAACACCGCAAAGAGCGTGTCGGCTGCGCGCCCGGCGCCGAGGCCTTCAACCTCGAAGCCCGACGCAAAGACCGATAGTCCCTTGGGCAGCCGCGAAAGCCGTGCGCGCCACGCGGCCGTCTCGGGAGCGCCGCAGAACAACACATTCTCCCCCCGGCCAAGATAGGCGTCCGCCTGATCCTCGCGTATGGGCGGCTGCGCGCTACGGCCAAGCGCCGCCAAAAGCGTGTCGCAGACATCTCGCCAGCCATCCGGAAGGGATCGGCCCATAATCGTCACCAGCCGTCGGGCCCCACGAACGCTGTTGACCGTGGGCGGTATCTCATCGGCCGAAAGCAATTTGAAGACGTCGGCCCCGGGGTCGACAAGCAGCCGCACCGGACGATCGACTGTCGTGATCGCGACCCGGCTCTTCTCGCCCTGCATGGCGACGACTTTCTCCGTGCGCCCCGCTTTGGTCTCGACCGCCACGGGCAGGCTTAAGGAATAGGTCGGCCGCCCCTGCACAATCTCGGCCCGGACGGCAAAACCCTCTCCCTCGGACGAGTACCCGCCCGAAACAAGCGAAAGTCCGGGCGCTCCCGCGCGGTCGATCCACTGTGCGAAAAAAGCCCGACTTCTGGCCTCGTCCCAGCCTGAAATGCGGCAGAACGCCTCCCGGAAATCATCCCAAGTCGCGGTCCTGAACATGCGCTCGCGCGCCACGAGGCGAAGCGCCTCCCAGAATGCTTCGTCGCCGATGTGGCGACGCACCATGTGAAAGACGAACATGCCTTTGCCGTAACCGACGACCTGGGAAGCGGGCGAAGTGCGCGAAACGAACGCGGAAAGCGGAAAATCTCGCTCTCCCGCGGCCAGGGTCGCGTAATCGCGCAGGACGCCCAAACGATACTCGCGTCCGGCCTCGGGCGATTCACGCTCCCTGGCCAGATAGTCGGCCACATAGGTGGCCAACCCCTCGCTCCAGTTGCCCTGGGCCATGTCCACGAGCACCCCATTGCCCCACCAGCAGTGCGCGATCTCATGCATCAGGCTCGTGTCCGGGATGAATGGCAGTCTGAGCACAGCCCCACCCAGGACGGTGAAGGATGGGAAGCCGTAACCGGTGGGGAAAAAATTTTCGACCACTGCGAACTTCTCGAAGGGATAGGGACCGAAAAGATCCTCATAGAGTTCGAGATGCCGTCCCGAGGCGTCGAGGTAGCGTTCCATGAGGTCACGGTTCTCAGCCGTGAAGTACGCCAGGACATCGATCTGCCCGCTGCGCACGCGCCCAACCGTGTAGCGCCCGGCCGCGAGCGCTAGGCCGCCCACGGGGCGCGACGCCTCCCAGCGGGAGACGCTCTCCCCGCCTTGGTCCTCGTGACCGACGAGGGCTCCTTGGGTGACGGCGTACATGCCGCGTGGGGCGCGCACTTCGATGCGGAAGACGCGCGATTCGGCCTCCACCTCCGGATACCAACCAGATCCCGCAAGTAGAAACGCGCCATGGGAAACGATCGCACCCTGCACACCCTGCCCGGGGTTGTCCATGGAGAGCGGCCGCTCCTCAAACGGATCGTCGAAGCGGGCGGCGTAGGTCACGCGCATTCTGATAAGCCCAGTTCGCTTCTCGCCCGGAACGGTCACGGCCAGAACGCCGTTGCGCAGAGAATGGCTCACCCGCCTGCCGTCGATCAGAACCTCGCGCACTTCAGCCTGACGCGCGAGCCGGGCCAGAACGACATGCTCGTCCTCAAGCCTCAAAAGCAGTTCGGCCACGGCCTCAAGACGTCTTTGATCGGGGAAAAGACGAACAGAAAGCTCGTGATCCACGGACAAGACATCCGCCCGCGCCCCGGGCGCGACGAACAGCGCGGCGGCAAGCGACACGGATGCGACCATCGCGGCCATGGTCAGCGTCAACCGACGGTGAACGATCTGCGCGCCCTTCATTCGTGCCCCCGAGGAATTCCGATCGGAAACAATAGCCTGCCTGGGCCGAATTGCAAGGGGGAACTGCCACACCCGTCCGGCGCGTGAACGCAAAATGCTAAACAGCCGCCTCCAAAAAAAATTCATTTCATCGAGACGGAATCAACCTAGGATTTATTACTTCTCTTCATAGAATACATACGGGCATCAGCGACAGAAAAAAGAGTCTCATACGTATCACCGTCCATGGGGAATATCGCACAACCAACGCTTGCGCGAAAAAGAATGCTCACCCCACCCACCTCGACAGGTGCGTCGAATTTATCCATGATCTTTTCGACGACGTATTTGCATGAGTCCATATCTGTTATCTCAGGGAGAATTATCGTAAACTCATCTCCACCTATTCTTGCGACAGTATCAGACTCACGAAATATTTCCGAAAGCTTCTTTGAGAACGTTCTCAGGCAGGAATCTCCGAAAAGATGACCGTGTCTGTCGTTTATATCCTTGAAATTATCAAGATCAAGGACAAGAACGGTGAAATTCTTTCCATACCGCTTTGACCTTTTTATCTCACGATGCAGCCTTTCGACGAACATGGACCTGTTCGGGAGATTCGTAAGGCTATCATACAATGCCGCCTTTTCGACACAGCTTACCTTCATGAAAATCTCTGTTACATCTGTCAGGCAATAGACATCAACAAGAGAACCATCAACATGCATCCCGCAAATGCTGTTCACGCGCAGATAAATCGTGTTCCCATCAGCCCCGCGCACCACAATCGAACTGGTCCCCTTGCCTACCCCAATGCCTGAATGGCCTGCCTGCGCTTCATCGTTTCCCACGGCCCTCCACAAGGTCGAAACATCCAGCGGTTCACCGGCACAAGCATTGGATAGCTCGGGCACCATAGTTTCCGCAGATCTGTTGTAATACAGGAGAATGCCCTCTGCGCTTGTCGCTATGACTCCCACATCCGAGAGTTCGTCGAGAAGGGACGCTGTGCTGAATCCAATCGCCGCAGCCTGCCGCGCCGAATTGTGGACCACCATTCCTCTCCCGGTGCGGGATGGCCCCAGGTCGCACACGTCCTCCCGGCCCGCAGGGTGGGCAGGTCGCGCCCTCTCTTCTTCAGGTGGTGCCTCGACAGCCGATACTGAAGAAAGCGGCCGCATCACGTCCTTGACCTTGACCTCCCAGAGGTTGCAGCCACGTTCAATCAAACTGGCAAGCTGGGCGTCAGTCAGCACTCCGGCTGGACGTCCCTGCTCCTGAACGACAAGCATCCTTCCCGGCGCCTTGGAAACCATGAACAATCCTTCGCGGACAGTCGCATCGCTGGCAATCCGTGGAGTGGACGTCAGACACACCCCGCCCTTATCCACCTTACTCAATCTCGGCATGATTCAACCTGCGTCATTCAGTAGATTTCAATAGCTCCGTGCTTTTTGCGTCCTGTTGGCACGGAACAGTCCGGAGATCACGGACGCCAAGATAACCAATCGAAATAGATGGATATTCACCACAAGCCACGCTATTTTTATCAATTTCCATCGGATTAAACTCACTCCAGAGCGTATCCCGATCTTTTCATCGCCTGTCTGGAAAAGCCCGACATTCTTCCCTACGTTTTCCTTCGAGGACAATGGGGATCACAGAAAAAGATCGCCTGTAGCCGGTTTCCACAGCCGCGTTGGCATGGAAATAGCTGCTTTCCCATCATGCAAGTTAAAAACCAAAATTCTCTCGCTTCTGATCGACCTTCCACCGAACGCGTCGCGGTCGACAACAGCGGGATAGGAGGCGACGCGCGCGTGTCCATCCGACGCGAGGTTTACGCCCGGCTCGATTTCCTTGCCAAAAGCGAGCGCACCGACATCAACGACATCATCTCCAGATTGCTTGACTCCCACGAGAGATCCCAATGCAATACCCAAGGCAGCGCGCTTTCACCGTACGACAAGAGGCAGCACAAACGGTGCAGCGTCTCATTTCCGGCTGTGGTGAACATCGAGATGACCCACGGAGGAAGGGCGTTCTACAAAGGGAAGGTTACGGACATCTCCCTTGGGGGGATACGCATCCAACTTGAACCGGACATGGGGAATTTCTATGAGAATCTGAGTCTGGCAAGGAGCTTCGAGATCGTCTTTCTCGAAAACATCAACAGCCGAATAGTCACGGCGGATTGCACCGTATGTCGGCTGGAGTACCTCGACCACCTGTGCATCGCAGGAAAATACAGCAAAATGAACCTTGACGATCTTTCGTTCATCAAGGAGGTGAACTAGATCATTTCCTTTTCAGGCTAAAATTATGCTTCTGCAAAATTTCATACAGACGTGCCCGAGACAGCTTGGATATTTTGCACGCCTTTTCGATGGACCCGCTGCACGCACTATACAACTCCTCAAGATACATTCTTTCAAGTGATTGGATGGCCGCGTTCCTGACTTCCTTGAAGCTGGGCAGGGGTTCCCCCTTTCCCGGCAATGGAATCATCGATTCAAAATTCCTGCACCCATCTTTGTCGCAACTGGCACGCTCCATCTTTCGGGAGAGGGTCGCCATTCTGATTTCGATCGGAAAATGGTACGGATTGAGGACTTCCTCGGTCATGGCGTTTTGCACGGAGCTTTGAATCACGTTCACGAGTTCCCGAACGTTTCCGGGCCATTCATAGCGCATCAGGACATCCATGTAGTCCTTGGAAACACGCTTCCGGACGCCAGGATGGGATCGATGAATGCGATCGAGGTAGTGTTCTACGAGCAGCGGGATGTCCGAGATGCGTTCGCGCAAGGGGGGTAGGCAGATAGTGTGCGTCCGCAGGCGGTAATACAGATCACTTCGGAACTGCCCTTGCGCGATCATATGCTCACGGTCTCTGTTTGTCGCAGCTATGACCCTGAAATCGCTTGCGATTTCTTTTTTTGAACTGATCGGTCTGAAGCGTTTTTCCTGAAGCACCCGTAAAAAAGACTTCTGAATGTCCAAATCGAGGTCGCCGATTTCATCGAGAAAGATCGCCCCGCCGTTCGCCTGCTTGAAAAGGCCTTCTCGAGCCTCGTGCGCACCGGTGAAAGATCCCTTCTCGTGCCCGAATAAAAGGCTTTCCGCCAAGGTTCGCGGCAGGTTGGTGCAATCGACGACGATGAATTCTTCTTTCGATCGCGGGCTGTTTTCGTGGATGGCTTGTGCGAAAAGCTCTTTGCCCGTGCCGGTTTCACCGATGATCAACACGTTGGCGTCGCTTTGCGCCGCCAACGCCATCTGGTCGAGGCAGTGCTCCAAAAGCGGACTATTGCCGACAATACTCCCTCGATCGAACTGCGCCTTGCTACGCAAAAGATTCTTCGAATCACGCAGCCGCAGCGTCCGTTCGATGAATGTCTGCAATTCACGGAATTTGATCGGTTTGAGAAGATAATCCCAGGCTCCGGCGCGGAGGGCCCGGGAAGCGGACTCGGTGTCTCCGCTGGCCGAGATAACGGCCACCTCCGGCTTGCAACTGGTGTTCAAAACCCGCGAAATGAAATCCAGCCCGTTCCCGTCCGGCAAAGAGACATCCAAAAAAACGATATCAAAGCAAGCAGAATCAATGATCTGATTCGCTTCGCCAAGACAGCGGGAGTACATGCAATCATGGCCGAGCTTCGTTACTATCTCGACGAAATGATTGCCAAAATCCTCATGGTCATCGACAAGAAGAATACTCGCCATAACGGCAATGCCTTATGCAACAAATTATTCCAAGAAATCAAATCCCTATCATCCCACTCCTAGACAAGTCTGATTATGTAGTCGGATGAGATAAATTTGTCCATGGGTGAAATTGATTAGATGTCTTTTTTTTCAAGACACCAGATTCTTTATTCTGTCCCCTTGCAAACAAACTGGATTCACGCCCTTTCATTCAACCAAAAAAGTTCTTTCTTTTCTGAATGATGAAACCCAATACTCCTGGCCCAATGCGTTCTTTCTGGCATGATAATTTCATAGGTTCCGTATGAGGATCAAACCTGCAAACTATTTCGAAATGACGACATGAACGGCGAGAGAGGAAAAAAAATGATCGAGGTCGGTCACTCTACCTACATGGCGCTTGACGTGCTTGCGAGGAAATCTGGGGAGACCATCGAATCCCTTGCGGAAAGCATCATAGAGAAGTTTATAAACACCACCAACCTCCAGCATCTCTCGGCGGAGGAAAGACGGCTTTTTCGCAGAGAGTGTATTGCCTTGCCGGCAGTCATGTACATCAAGGACCGGGACAAAAATGCTGGATGGTACAGGGTCGCAAAAATCGTCAACATGTCTCTTTCCGGAATGTGCCTGCAAGTGGAAAAGAAAAATCTTCAAGACATAATCGGCAAATGTTGTGCCCCAGAAGACGAATTTGAAGTTCTCTTTTCGTTCACCGACGCCGGTGTTCCGGCCACGTTCAAATGTGCGCCCTGCCGCATTGAAGAAAAGCAAAACGAGTTCCTGATCGGTGTCCGCTTCACAAAGACAGACCCCGGAAGCCATTCGCTTATGCAGCGATATCTAATGTAATCATTCATGATCGAAGGCATTCTAAACTGTGACGATCCTGCGAAGTGTAAAATCCGGCGACGCCATGTTCTGACATTCTTTACACGCATTCCGAACGCCATCCCCGCAAACGCTACGGCCGCCTCGCTTCAAGGCGGCCGGTTTTTATGGCGCTCCCGTGACGCACTCTATTATAAGTCAACAGCACCCCAAAGGCATTTCCCACGCCTTTGGGGTGCTGCGATCTGCCGTAATGCAGATGGTTAGCGTACTGAACGTTTTTTGATCATCCGGCGTGTGAACACGGCCAACGCGGTTCCACACAGTAGAAGTGATGACGGCTCAGGGGCGTGTACCGGGGCATCTCCACCTTTTTGGTCGTCCGGATTGCTGATCAAGCCGTTGTCATCACCGTCACCGGGCTGCACAACCCACGGCAATTCCACGAGACTGACGGGAGGGGGAGTTTGAATTTCGGGATGCCAAGGGGCAACGACTGTTCCGCCAAGTCCGCCGGAACCACCGCCGGAACCACCGCCAAAGCCGCCAACGCCTCTCGACGATCCGCCGGGGTACGTGGGCGATATCCAATTCTTTCCCGAAAAGCCCTGTTGCCACGGAGCCCCGGAGTGCCCCCCGGGAAGTCCGAAGCCGTGGCCGCCCAGGAAGCTGTCGTGGTTCAGACCCGCGACCGATCCGGGAAAGGCCACATCGAGCGACCCCAGGCCCATGGCCCAGTATGAACCGCGGGACGCACGGGGAGCAGGACCGGAACCCTCGTCATGACCACGCGTGGCGATCCCACTGCCCAATCCTCCGCTCCTGCCCTCGCCGAAAAACCCTTTGGCCATCTCAAGCCCGGCGACAATGGGGCTGAGTGTTCCTGTGGGCCCCTGGTACATGAATGCGCCCACCGACAAGGCTCCCATAAATGTCACTGCGAAAATGACAATGAGACTCAGATTTCGTTTCATAGCGCAACTCCATTCGCCAGTTACCCAGCATCACAGCAAAAAACGGTCCAAGCGGAGTGCCCATACGAAAGTTCGCATTGCGTCAATTCTCGATCTCGTGCTTTTTTAAAAGATCGTACATCGTCGGCCGACTGATCCCAAGTGCCTCCGACGCCTTGACGATGTTGCCCTCGAAGCGCGCCAACGCGGCCAGTACCATCTTCTTCTCGACCATGGCCCGTGCCTCCTTCAGAGTCTTGTCCGCAAAGCGCAGGGCGCCGTCCATGTTGTTCCCTTCGCCGAAACCGAGATCCTCGGCCGTCAGACGCGAGGAGCCCGCAAGAATCACCGCTCGGCGCAGCCGGTTTTCGAGTTCGCGGATGTTACCCGGCCAGGGGTAGGACTCCAGATGGGCCAACGCCTCAGGCGTGAAGCCCGTCACTTCCTTACCCACGTCCCGTCCGATGCGTCGTATGAAATGCTCTGCGAGCATGCGGATGTCCTCGCCCCGCTCCCGAAGCGGCGGCAAATGGAGGTTTACCACGCTGATGCGGTAGTACAGATCCTCTCGGAACTCGCTCTTGGCGATGGCCTGCGAGATGTCGATGTTCGTGGCCGCGATGATGCGCACGTTGACGGCGATATCCTTGCGCCCGCCCACGCGCTGGATGACCATCTCCTGAAGGAAACGCAGGAGCTTCACCTGAAGATTGACTGGAAGCTCGCCGATCTCGTCGAGAAAAAGCGTGCCCTTGTCGGCGTATTCCACCTTGCCTTGCACCGTGGCGACTGCCCCCGTAAAGGCGCCCTTTTCGTGGCCGAACAATTCAGACTCGATCAGATTTTCCGGAATCGCTCCGCAGTTGATGGATACCATCCGCTCCTTGCGGCGCAGACTTTTGTCGTGCAGGGCCTTGGCCACGAGCTCCTTGCCCGTGCCCGATTCTCCCGAAATCAGGATGGGCACGTCCGAGGCGGCGACCTTGTCGATCAGCGCCAGGATGCTACGCATGGCTGGGCAGGCGCCCACGATGCCGTGGCTGTCGTGCGTCCGCGCGGCCGCGACATCGCGCTGCGAGCGCCCCTCGCTCTCGATGGCATGCAGGTGGAAGGCGCGGCGAATGATGACTCTGAGTTCGTCCAGGTCGATGGGCTTACGGAAGAAATCGTACGCCCCCATCTTGATGGCCTTTAGGGCGTTCTCCCGCTCGTCGTTACCCGTGATGACGATGATCTTAGCCGAAGGTCCGGCCTTCAGCATCTCCACAAGCCCCCTGAACCCTTCCTCCGACGAATCCGTATGCGGCGGAAGACCCAGATCGAGCGTGACCACGCCGGGCTGAACCTTGCGGAATGTTGCCAGAGCCTCGTCGATGTCTTTGGCGAAATGCAGCGTGTAGGCCTCTGACGCCAAGCCCCATTTGAGCTGCGTGAGGACGTCCTCGTTGTCGTCTACGATGAGAAGATGTTCCATACGGCCTTCTTTCACTGCATATTCTTGTAAGGATGCACCCATTCCAGGATACCGGGCAACTCGCAAGGCGTCCCCCTCTTCAGGGCCGCGCTAGGCCGAAGGAGCCGACTCCCTGGGCAGCCTGACGACGAAATCCGAGCCTTCGCCAGGAACACTCGACACCTCGATGCTTCCGCCGTGCGCTTCCACGATCTGTTTGCACTGGTAAAGACCGATGCCCATGCCCTTAGCCTTGGTGGACTTGAAGGGCAGGAACAACCCGTTCTTCAAGAATTCCTCGGAAATACCGCTACCGAAATCCACAACCCGGAGGAAGGACCCCGCGTCCCCGGCTCCGGCCTCCACGACCACCTTCTTTCCGTTGCCCGAGGCCTCGATGGCGTTCAGGCACAGATTGAGGATGACCTTGCCCATCTCCTCGCTGTCGGCCCAAGCCTGCACGTCGTCCCCCTGGTAATCGATGCAATCCTGTTGCAAGAGCTTGGTCGCCTCGCGAGCCAGGGAGAGAAGCCCTACCCGCTCGCGCCTGAGAGTCTGCCTGTCCGGCAACCCCTTGAGTTGGGAGATGAGAATCTTCATCTTGCCCACGGTGTTGCCCAGCGACTCCACCAAGTCCTTCTGGAACTCGGGGTTGGCGATGTGCTTGCGGGCGTTTTCCGCCATAAGGGAGAGCGTATAGACGTGGTTCTTCAGGTCATGCAGCACAAACGTCGAAACCTTGCCCATGATCTCCATCTCGCGCGAACGGGCGAGTTGGTCCAAAAGACGCATGTTGAGCAGGGCCGAGGAAATGTGCCGGGCCATGGTGTCCATGAGTTCGAAGTCCTCCTCGTCGTACTCCTCGCTCGAATTGATGGGCGTGCCCAGAAGCACGAACCCGTCGAGGTTGTCCTCGCGGAAGAGGGGAATCACGAAACTGACCGCGTCATCTTTGAGCCAGAGCGAATCGCCGCGCTCCTCGTCCGGAACGTCGGTCAAGGCGACCACGGACTGCGTCCTGCGCAGTCGCGCGACAAGCGGCTCCGTCTCCTCGAAACCGCCGTCGTGCCTGTTCACTTCGAGAGCCACGGCAGGCAGGAATGCCTTCTTTCCGTAGTCGTAGAGAAACAGCGCCCCGCCCACGATGCCGAAGGTCTCGCAACAGGCGGAAAGCGACGCCTGATGCAAATCTTCCTGGCTGCGTGCCGAGGCCAGCCGTTCGGTGAACTGCACCCACTGCACTCGGTAGTCGTACTTCTCCTTGTAGAAATTGCGCTGCAAGAAGAGTCGCGCCTTGCGGCGCACCGTCTCGGAGAGGCAGACGGCCAGAAGGCCGATGCCGACGACGAAAGCGGCCGAAAGGAGCATGGTGCGGCTGAGCGAATCGCCGAAGTGCTTCGCCCCCTCGCCCATGATTCCCAGGCCCACGAGATATGCACCCGCTACCACGAGCACCAGGGACTTGAAAGCGATGCGCCTGGAGAAGGATATCTTGATTTCCGAACCACGCCGCACGTCCGAATACCACATCAGGCCCGCGCCTAGGAGCAACGCCAGGGCTCTGGCCGGGACGAGCGTCATGTCGATGGAACGGTAGAGCAGCCCTTGGCTGTAGTAGAGCAGCAACGCGGCCAGCACGGCCACCGCGCCGAGCAGGGTGAACTTGATCTTCCAACGCCGGAAATGGACGGCGTTGGCAAGCGTGGCCTCGATGTTAAAAAGACTCGCCACGGCGAACAGCACGAGGCCGATGTAAAAGTAAAAGCCCACGGGCTCCAGGAACAGAACCGGCTCCCGGACGAAATCCGGAGAGTAGAACATTCCCTGTGTGGCAAGAAAACCGGCCCACAGTGGCATGACGAAGGACAGACAGATCAACCCCTTCTGCGTCCAAGGCAGGCGGCCTTCCTCGTATTCCCTGGCGAAGAGGGCGGTGAACCAAATCCAGGCCGGACACAGCGCCCCCTCTACCACGAGCGATGCGTTGCGCCATGAGCCCATTTCCTCGGGATCGAGGATGGCGAAAAGGTCGAATATCTCCAGACACGCGCTCAGGAACAAAGCCACGGCCAAGGCCGCGGACGCCACGGAACGATCACGCCCGAACACTCCGGCCAGCAAGCGCAGACAGAACGCGAACGCCGCGAACGCCGCGCCGAGTGCCAGAAATGGATAGAAAAGTCCCTCGCCCATGCCGCCCAAGCACCCCTATGACGGGAGGAACTCCCGAATCACCGGATAGAAGTCCCTGATAAACGTGACCCCGTGCTCGAAGGCCCGCTCCGCGTCGCCGTCCACGGGCACGGAGATGCGGATGAAACTCTCGTCGCGGCGTCGGTGCAGGGCCGAACCGACGATTTCCATAAATTTCAGTGAATACTCGTCCGAGAGCGTCTGCCCCCGGATGTCGAACCAGTACAGCAAAAGTTCCCTGGTGTTGCCGATGCCGTAGACCGCCTTGACCAGGTTGACGCCCTGACCGTCCACGTCCAGCGTAATACGCCTGGAGGAGAACTCGGTCCAGCCGCTACCCGGCAGGCAATGCTTGGGCGAGTGGATGCCGCCGGTGTCCTTTCCGCCGTCGAAATAACTCAGATAAAAATCCACGGCCCGCCCGTCGGATCCCACGTAGCGACGCGAGAGGTAGTCCGTGGGCTTGAGGATGTTCAGCACGTCCGCGCTCAGATTCGCCTGCCCCACCATGCGCCAGTCGGCGAGGCTCACCGGAAACTCGTGGAAAGGTCGGGCCAGGGGCACCTCGATGTCCTCATGCAGTTGCAGGTAGCCGAATGCCCCGGCCAGCAGAAGGAAAAGCACGATGAAGCGCTTGCGCAGATTCATGGAATCCTCCTCAGGATCGCGCCGAGGCCCAGAAACATGGCTACCGCAGTGAGGAACACGAACAATCCGGCGAACTCGTGGAAAAAGCCCTCTGCAGCCGCCGAGCCGATGTATTGCGCCAGAACGCCCGTGGCGATGACGCGCAGGCAGTTGGTGAAGACGGCGATGGGCAAGGTAGACAGGATCAGAATGGCCCTGTCGCGCAGCGATGAATATAGCACCAGGGCATAGGCCGCGCCCAGAGCGAGCAGGGACATGATGGAGCGAAGCCCGCTGCACGCGTCTGCGACCTCCAACGTGATGTTGGGGAACATCAGGATGTTGCCTTCCTGCCAGACGACGATGCCCATGACTTTCAAGGCCTTGACCGAAACTTCGGTGACCAGGAGTTTGAGCGGGAAGGCGGCCGCATCATAGATGATGTAGGGTATCGGAATCATAAGCAGAAGGTAGGCGATGGGAGCAAACAGCAGCCCGAAGACCTGTCTGCCGAAGAGGTAGAGTACGCTTCCCGCGAGCACCACCACCATGGAGGCCCGCATGGTGAAATATTCGGTGCCGAACCAGCCGAGCATGAGCAGGCCGAATCCGCCCGCGATGACCAAAAGGCCCAAATTGCTCGGCCGCACCTCGGCCGCCGCAAGCTCATCTCGCCGCCTGTAAGCCAGATATCCCGCGATGAAGGGCACGAGAAACCCGTGGGAATAGTTGTCGTCACGATACCAATCGAGCACCATGGCCGAGAATATCGAATGGTACACGACGCCGAGCAGCACAAGGAACGCGACGATTTCGTACCTGTGCTCGCGCAGGCTTCCGGCAAGCGTCATCTGGTTTCTCCTTTCCGGTTTTCCCCAAGGGCGTCGGTTCCGGACAACCCGGCATTTGCCGCCTCGGCCGCGGGGTTGCGGCCCGCCACGTCCATGGCATGGGCGTGAATGTCCTTCATGAAAGCCTCGGTCGTCCGCTCTCCCGCGCTCTCCCGCCCTGCCTGGCCGATCCGCTCGCGCAGGGACGGAGATTCCCAAAGGCTTGCGATGGCCCCGGCAAGGCCCGCCGCGTCGCCGTGATCGACGACGAGGCCGTTGATCCCGTCTTCCACGTATCCTTCGGCCACGCGCGCCCCCACCACGATGGTTGGCTTGCCGAGGTACATGGAATTGAGAAAGGTTTGCTGCCCTCCCGAATGGAGCAGGCCGCCGCGCATGGGCACGACCGCGATCCGGCACGAAGCCATGAGCCTCCGGAACTCCTCGTGGCTCACTCCCTTCACCGTCACGTTGGGGGGAATGTCCACGCCCTTGAGCAGGCTTTCGTCCGTGGTGGCGATGAACACGGGCGCACCGAGGCCGCGCGCGGCCTCCACGAGCACCCGGTAGTCCCTGTCGCCGTTGCCCCCGGCAAAGACGAAGCCGTCGTCGCGCACGTCGAAGTCGTAGTCCTCCAGGGTGATGTGGAAGGGTACGTAGACGAACTTGGACTCGGGTATGCCGAATTCCTGGGCGTACTCATGCACCTCGTGGCGCGCCCAGACCAGGAAGCGGTCCACGCTCAGGGCCGAAAGCCTTTTGTGCAGACGTTTGAGCCCCTGCACGACAGGATTGTCGTGGCGGTACCATAGGCAATCGATCATCAGCGTGGGCACACGGCCGAAGATGAGCAGAGATTGCAGCCAGGAGAACCACTGTCCGATGGGTCCGCCGTCCACGACCACGACGTCGAACCGGCGACGCAAACGCAGCATGCGCACAGCCACGGCCAGGGCCATGGCATAACGCCTGATCCGGCCCATCTTCCCGAAGAGCACCGGGATGCAGCGCGGGTCCGCGAGCGTTGTCCGGCTTCCCCAGAATTTTTCGGGATTTCCCGGCACCGAAGTCAGCACCTTGAGCATCTCTCCCCCTGATCAACGAAGCGTCAGATCAAGCCGCGAATCACCGTCCACTTCCACCCTGGCCCTGGCCGCGCGGCCGTTCGACGAGGCCGTGACTTCGTGCGGAGTATGCGGCGAGAGCCAGGAATCCCGGCCCGAGAGCCGTCCCACTATGCGATTCAATTTGCCCTTGTCGCGGTTCGTCAATCTGTATTGCACAATCTCGGCCACGACCCTGCCCCTGTCGTCGGTCGTGCCGGAAAAAACCTCGGCCCCCTCCACATCGGCAATGGACACGGCGGCTTGCGCGACCGGACGGCCATCCTCTCCGGCGACCGCGACTTCGAGCCGCGCGGCCACTGCGATCTCCTTGAGTCCGGTTCCGCCGAACTCGAGGTCCACGTCCTCGAAGGACGCCCCCCCCGAGAAACGGGTGCCGACGAACACGCCCGTGCTCGGCCGTTCGGAATACTGGCTGCGGATGGTCACGAACTCGGGCGCATGCACGGCGCGCATGAAGGTGTTGTCCTCGAAACGGGGGAATCCGTCCGCGTGGCCATAGCTGTCGGCCAGGAGCACGTCGGCCCAGGTGCTGACCACGATATTGTTTCGAAAGACGAGGTCCGAGGACTGGTTGTTGGCCACGACGGCAATCCCGGCCGCCTTGCCCATGCCGTCCTTGCCCATGGCCACGATGAGGTTGTTCTCGAAGAGTGCCTTCCGCCCCGCCTCGGACAGACTGACCATGAGCGCCCGCCCCCAGCTTTTGAACCCGTCGGCCCTGTTCTCCGCCTGGAGGATGAAGACGTTGTCTGCGACATGGATATCGTCCCCCCACTGCAACCGCAGGCACGCCGCGCCCGCGCTGCCGTATTCCACGCTGTGCCGGGTGTTCTGGGCGATTACGTAGTTGCCCACGTATTTGGCGCCCTCACCTACAACATCTCCCCCCAGATAGAATCCAAGGGGATGAACGCCTTTGGCCACGATCTTGTTTTCCCGAATCTCGCCTCCTGCGGCGATTCCGGCTGAATTGGTGGCCTCGCTGTCGATGAAGACGATGTTTCGATGAATCTCGCAGTTCTTCCCGGCCCGGATGCCGTTGTGACGCGCCCTGAGGATGAGGTTGTTGTGCGCTCGCATTCCGTTGCTGCCGCCTTCGATCGCGGCGAGCCCCCGGTGCCTGTTCGTTACTCCGTGCCCTCTGTCCTCAATGGTGTTGTGGTGAATGTGCAGCCGTCCCTTGGCGAATATCCCGGAGAGATCCTTGCCGCCGTACACGAGATGCAGCCCCGCGAATTCGGCACCCTTCAGGCTCATTCCGTATATCGGGCAAAAGCCGGAACCATATGGAAGACCCCATTTCTTGCCGAGAGCCCCGTCCGCATACGGTTCGGCCTGGATGATAGCTCCGTTGAGCACGGCGACGTCCTCAAAGGTCCATTGATCCGTGAAGCAAACGCCGTAGGCCTGTTCTTCAGTGGGGTTTCTGCCGTATGTCACGGTATGGCCGTTCAGGTTCAGCGTGATGTTATTCTTCACGATCCTGAAAGCCGTGCCGTCGGCCTCTACGTCGTTCATCAGCTTGTATTCGGTGTGCGGCTGATCCAGGGTTCCCGGAGCAGTGATCTCCACGACCCGTTTTCTCGGCTTCACTGCAACCATCTTCTGCCCGGCTCCGAGCCAAGCGTCGTCGCCCGAGAGCCCGAAGCGGTTGGGCGACGTGACCGGCGCGGGAATCTGAGCCGCGATGTCGACCGGCAGACTCTCCGCCCGAACCGGAGCCCCGCCCCAAAATCCGGCCAGGAGGCAGAAAAGGCAGACTGCCATTCGCCCAAGCGGGCCATGTCCATGCATCATTTCACGCCCTCCCCGCCATGTCGTCGAAAAGCCGCTTCACGCTTTCGGCCGTGCGGCCGACGTCGAAACGCCGCGCCGCCTCGTGGCGAAAATCCGCAAACGCCTCGCTCCCATGGCCGGAAAGAAGTTCGTCCATGGCCCGCGCCAACCCCTCGGGCTCACCCCCCGGCACCACGATGGCGGGCGTGTCGCGCACCACCTCGCGCAGGCCGATGCAGTCCGAGACGATGAGCGGCACGCCGCTGACCAGCGCCTCCATGGGCTGCAGCGGGCACGCCTCCCAGTTCGAAGGCATGACCACGGCGTCGAGATCGCGGTAGACCTCGGCCACGTCGCGCTGAAACGGCAAAAAAACGATGCGCTCGGCAACCCCCTGCTCGTGCGCCGTCTTCCGGTACCAGTCCAGGTAGTCGCCCGAACCCACGGCCACCAGACGGTAGTCGCGCTTCGCCGCTCCGTCGGCGGAAAGCTTGGCCAGGGCGGCGATGATCTTGTTGAACCCCTTTTGCGGCATGAAGCGCCCTAGGAATCCGAAAAGGAAGACGTCCGGCGACAGGTCGTTGCGGGCCCGGAACGCGCCCGGATTTCCAGGGTCGAGAAACATCTCCGGCTCGATGCCGTTCAGGATGGCCACCTGTCGCGCACGCGATCCGGCAAGGCCCGGCACCTCTTCGCGTAGATGGTCGAGGATGTCCTGGCCCACGCCATACACCGTATCCACGGACCGGATGGCCGTGTTCGTCGCCAAGCGCTTGAGCCTGCCTCGCACGCCACGCAGAAAGCGTTCCTCCAGCACCCCGTGCACGGTGAGCACGTGCGGTTTCTTGAAAGGAACGTTGGCCAGACAGGCCGCAATGGCCGAGATGAATCCCTGGCTCTGGATAAGGTCGTGACGGCGCTCGGCCAGAGTACGCGCGATGCGCGAGACGAAGCTCGCGGCCGTGGGCCGCGAAAGGATCAACTCGGCTCCGAGAGCGGCCGCGTCCTCGCGCAGGGCAGCGCTCTCCTGGGTGTCGGCGGCCAGGATCGTGACCCGCCAATCACCGCCGAGTCTGCCATACACGTAGCGCATGTACGTCCGGATGCCGCCCAAGGGCCATCTCGCCACGGTCAGCAGGCGCCTAGGCTTCCTCATGCTGCGCGGCCTCCTGCTGGAAGAAATGGTACCCGAGCACGGTGACCGCAGCCAGCCACAGCCACGTATAGCGGTACAGGTTGTGGTCGCCCCACCCCTTGAAGAGCATCAGGATGAGGGTTTGGATAACGGCCTGGGAGATCAGGAAATAGAGATTCAGATGGCGCACATGCTGCTCCACCGCCTGCCGTTTTTCCTCCCAGACCGTTTCTTCGGGCTGCGCGCCCATCCCCTGGGCGGCATTCTTCCCTTGGCCGCTCTTCCCAGGTGGGGCCTGGGCCGCGATGCTCTCACGCAACCGCTCCACGAGGGTCTTGACCCTGCGCATGATGTTTTTGTTGGTCCTGTAGACGACCCACACGAGCCCGCCGAACGAGAGCACTCCAAGGATGCCGAGTTCGCCCATCAACTGGCCATAGACGTTGTGTGCGTTGTATCCCGTGTCGATGCCCGGCCAACTGTGTTGAAAATTTGCCGGCCCGATCCCGAAAAGTGGATTCTTCTTGAACACGTCCACGCCTTGCAGGAACCCCTTCATCCGGCCCTCGGCCGAATCGTCGGCACCTGCCGTCGCCTGTCCTCGGACAAACGTGGAGACAAATCGCGTCTGCAACGACTCGGGCATGTTGTCCCAGGCCACGATCAGAAGGACACCGATGACGACCAATCCCATGAACTTCCGCTTGGCGCTTGCCAACACCAGGAGAAAGAACAGCAAGGCCGTGACCATGCCGCTGCGGGAACCGGAATACATGATGGCCACCATCGCCAATGCCCCATAGCCCCACAAAGCCCATCTCAGCCACTTGCTCTCGATGCCATGTCGGAGCATGGCCCACAGGAACGGAAGGGAATAGCAAATGGAGGCGGAAAAAGAGTTCGGCGCGCCGTAGGTGCGGTCTATTCCGCTCATGCGCTTGATGCCCATCGTGAACTGATAGCGGTCGTGAACGAAGAACTCCCAGGCGGACTTACCGACGTACAGCAGCATGATGACCAGAAACGACAGCAGAACGAGTCGAAAATCTCGCTCGTTCCGCACCGAAATGATGACCATGAAATAGAAAATGACGAACTTGAGGTAGTCTTCGATCAGCACGGAAGCGGAACTCCAGCGGTAGGCGAAGATCCCCGAGACCAGCAGGCACAGCGTGAAGACCACGACCATGCCGTTGATGGGATGCGGGATGAACCGCTTCTCCTTGCTGAAAAACGCCATTGCCATGAAGGTCAGCATGTACACGCGCTCGACGCGCAACGCGCCGAGAACGGGCCAGTATTCGTAGGGTCTGAAGATGAGCAGGAAAAGGTACCCGACGAGCATGAGAGGAAGCATCACGACTCCTTGGCCGGACGGCGTCCGGCAATCATGCGAAGACGATTGATGGCCCATGGGGGCACGAACGACAGTACTATGTACTTGCCCGCCTCGCACACCGGCCGACCGTAGCGCAGGCTCTCGCGCATCGAGGCACGGCATTGCTTCATCCGGCCGGTGCGGAACTGATGCCAGCCAAGATCGAAATACATGTCCCGAAGTCTTTCCCGGAAAATCGCCCGCCGGGCCGGATCAGCTTGCGAGGCGTTCAGCTTCAAGAACATCTTGATGGGGTTGCCGAGATAGTTGTCCCAGTTGCGCGTGCTGTTGTCCCCGTGCTCATGACGGACAGCCAGCGGAGCGTCGATGAAGCCAATCATGAAACGGTCTGCTATGCGCAACCACATGTCCACGTCCTGACAGGTGCGAAGCTCGGGATCGTGCAGGCCCACGGTATCGAAGCACTTCCGCCGCGCCATTACCGTCGGCGTGAAGATGAAGCATTGCCGAAGGAGATTGTCGAATATCCAACCCTCGGCCACCTTGCTGTACCCGCGCTCGCGCAGATAGGCGTCATGCACCTTCCTGCCCGCCACATGGTGCGCCATGTCCGAATAGACCATCCCGAACTCGGGGTGTCGGTCCAGATACTCCACTTGCCTGGCAAGCTTTTCCGGCACCCAGGCGTCGTCGGCGTCGAGAAAGGCCAGCAACTCGCCTCTGGCCGCCAAAATGCCCGTGTTGCGCGCCGTGGCGGCCCCGCCGTTCTCCTTACGCAGATAGTGGATGCGCTCGCCGTAAGCCTTTGCGACCTCGGGAGTGTCATCGGTGGAGCCGTCGTCCACGACGATGATCTCGTAGTCGCGCCAAGTCTGCGCCAGCACGGAATCCAGGGCCCTAGGCAGGAACCTGGCGTAGTTGTAGGTCGGGACGATCACCGAGACCCGTGGGGAGTGCGTAGATTCGCCACTCATGCCGCCCAGACTCCCGCCAGAAGCGCTGCCAGAAAAACACTGAGCCGCGCCGCGTTGTAGTAGATGTCGCCCTTCCTGCGCAGCAGCATGGCCACCCAGGCCGCGTTCGCCCCGCCCGCGAGGCCGAGCAGCAGTCCCTTGGGAAGGCCCGCGACCACGGCCGCAACGCCCCCCCCAGCCGCGCACAGGGCCGCCAGGGCATAGGAGGCGGCGGTCTTTCGCACCACGGCGCGACGAAGCCGCTCCGCACGGTCACGCTCCAGGTAGCGCAGCCGCGCGGGTTCGGCCCGCACGACCCTGGCCGCGCGGGGATGCAGCGAAGCCATGAGGAACCGCTGCTGCGCCCGGTAGCGCTCGACCCCCAGGTCGTGCCCCTCGGCCTGAATCTGGGCCGCCGTGCGCACCGTTACGTCCGGCTGCGCGGCCAGCCAAGCCAAAAGCCCGTCGAATTGCCCGAGGCTCATGCGTCCACGTTGTGCCGAGTTCTCGACGAAGTCGAATTCGTGGAACAACGGCACAACCAAAGGCTTGGCGTCTGTTCCCGCGCGCGCCGCTTCCACAGCGGCACGCATCTGCGTCAGGTTGCACGTCTGGGGCAGAAAACGCATGCTCGTCCGTTCTGGAGCAAACCCGAACATGGAAGCAGAAAGACAACCGATTCCCACCCGCTCCAAGGCCCACACCGTCTCAACGTCGTAACTGTTGAAGGGCGGAATGAAACAGTCGGGTACGCGGCCGGTGCAGGCTTCGAGTTCCTTCCTGCCTCGCAGGATCAGGGCGAGTTGGGTCTCGTAGCCCCGCCCGGCGAACTCCGTGGGCCTGCTGCCCGGCCCGCGTTCCGTGAGCCGCTGGTGGGAGCAGCCGTGCAGCGCCGCCTCGACCACTCCGTCGGCCACTGCCTGACGCAGCATGGTGGATTTTTCCTCGTTCGCGCACAGTGACTGCCCGCCGACCGCGATGTCCATAGCTGTGAAGGGAACCACACCGAAGACGCACGAAAGGCCGTGCCGTGCAAGGCTCTCCAGGATGCCTCGCTCGATGGCCGTATCGCTCGCGGGCCCGTAGTCGTCGTAACGCAGGACGACCGTGACCGTCTTTTCCGGAGGTGCGGCCTTGCTCATGCGCCCTCCCCCCTGCTCCTGATTCGTCGCAACAGCGAAAGGCCCCATGCGGGCAGCATGGTCCGGGCCAACCCCCGCCAAGAGAACTCGTCCAACGGGTAGCTCGCGAGCGCCTGCAGGTAATGGGGCGCGACAACGCCAAACCCCGCTCCTGCAAGCTCCGCCCGGAACCCCTTACCCGAATGATGCAGGGCTCTGGCTCTTCTTCGCGCCGTGCGGCTCACGAGGTGGCCGTGCGCCTTGTCGAATTCGCGGCGTATCTCCCAGACGACCCTCACCCTGCGCTCCACATCGCGCGAGACTTGGCCGCTATGCGTGCGGTAGCGCACCAGCGGCTCGTCGATGGCCGCAAATCGGTGCGCGCAAGCCACCCGCAGCCAGAAGTCAAAGTCCTCGCTCATGCGCAGGTTCTCGTCGATCAGCCCTGCGGCCTCGAAGACCTCACGCCTGAGCATGGCCGAAGACATACAGATGAAATTGTCCACATAGAGTTCGTCGAGGATGAACCCTTCGTGCAAGCGTGGCCTGAATCCCGGCACGGTCCGTCCCCGCTCGTCCATGGTCTGGCGCTGGGTGTAGACCACGTGCACGTCGGGCCGCGCGTCGAGCAGCGCCACCTGTATTTCCAGCTTTTCGGGCAGCCATTCGTCGTCGGAATCGAGAAAGGCCACGTAGCGCCCCCGGCCGTGGAGCACACCCTGGTTGCGGGTATAGGCCGGACCGCCGTTTTGATGCCGCAGGTAGCGGATGCGGGGATCGTCGAAAGTCCGCAGAACGGCGGGCACGTCGCCAGGCGATTCGTCGTCCAGCACGAGCAGTTCGAAATCCGTGAACGTCTGCGCCAGCACGGAACGCACGGCTGTCGAAAGATAGCTCTCCGTGTCGTAGACCGGCATGACGACGCTGACTTTCAGGTCCACGGCCGCCTCCTCAGCCCGCCGCGGCCGGGGCCGGGACGCCGTCATCGGCTGCCGACCGGTGCGGATCGAGCCGAGCGATCTCGCGCGCGAGTTCCTGGAAATGCTTCGCACACGCGGCCGAAACGTTCCTGTCCAGGAACCGCGCCACGGGACGAACCCGCCGGGCCAGCCGCCGCGCGACGCGCACAAGCCTGGAATCACTTCCGCCCGGCCCGGTCTTCAGATGGGCCAGGGCCACGCGGCGGGCCAGTTCCGTGGGCTGAACGCCCAGCTCACGGCTGCGGCGCACGAGCGCCGTCACGGCCTCGCGGTACGGACCGGCGGCCAGGGCCTCCACCTCCATCTGCGACACGCCCCGGTCAAAGAGCGAGGAGCCGAGCACGCCGCCCGCGTTGCACACGAACCCGGGCAGGACCACAATCCCCCTGGCGTGCAGGGCGGCCAGGGCCTCGGCCGTGCAGGGCGCGTTGGCCGCCGGAACGACGCAGCGTGCGCATATGTCGTGCATGTTGCCCTCGTTGATGCTGCCAACCCGGGCGGCGGGCACGAGGATGTCCACCGGCAGAGAGAGCAGGCGCTCCTTGGGCTCCAGGCGTTCGCCCGACAGATGCGACACAAGGCCGTCACCATGCGCGCCGCGCATGGTTCGCAGGTTTTGCGGATCGAATCCCGACGGGTCGTGCACGGCGCCGTGAACGGTGGACACGGCCACAATGCTGAATCGCGCGGGATCAAGCATTCCCGCCAGATGCGTGGCCACGTTGCCGAACCCCTCCACGGCCAGGGTTACAGGCCCGTCCGCATGAGCGAACTCGGCCCGGGCGCAGGCCGTCACCGCCTCGGCCGTAAAGACGGCCGTGAACAGCGCGGTGTCCGTAAGCCCGCCCAGGGTTATGCCTGCGCCCCGGTAGATGGCGCGCAGTTCGTCCGGGCCGCAGTTCATGTCCATGCCTGGGTAGTAGATGCCCGCCTGGATAACGGCCGAAAGCCTGCGTCCGACATCCTCAAGCAGATCGAGCCGCTCCTCACGCGAGAAACCGGCGGACATGCGTACGCCGCATTTTGCCCCTCCACGCGGCAGGCCGCAAAAAGCGTACTTGAGGGTCATCTCACTGGCCAGAAAGCGCACCTCGTCCATTTTCAGGTCGGGCACGATGCGCACTCCGCCGGAGCTGGTCCCGTTGACCAGCGAATCGATAACCGCGTGGCCCTCGACGCCGTCCGAAGACGCGAAGGAAACGGTGAACAGCGGAGCATTCACGCCCACCTCCTTGGCAGGCGCGCAACGCCGCGCGGCGAAACGAAACGCGCCGCGAAACCGATCGAAAACATCCCCTACCCCCTTGCTGAAGGCTCCCCGATCCCAAGGACGGGCAAGCCTTGCCATTGCCTATCAAGAATCATACCCCCCGGTATGCGTCTATCTCGCAGGTCGCCCCAAAAGCGTCATTCGTCGCGTGACCCGCCCTGAATCCGCCCCAGCACAGCACTCCCGCGACGGTCTTCTTTCCCCACGGCTCGACGATGCCATCCGAGAAGGGCACGAATGTGTCGGCCTTGGGCAGAACAGAACGCACGATGTCCGGATTTAGCAGACTGCCGCCATCCTGGCGGAACGGTTCAGCCATGCGTCGCACGGCCCGCCAGCCTGGGCCGTTAAAGTCATACGTCCGATAGTAATAACGAGTCTTTTTGGCTCGCGCGAACCGTCTGAAGGCCTGCCCCAGGCGCCAGGAAACGTCTGCAACGGTCCGAAGCCCCTCATACACGAGCCTGCCTCGCGGCTTGACCAGATAGCCGGGTTCCCAGGAGTTCCGGTCCAGGGGCAGCCGGGCCAACTCGGGAAAATCCCGGACCAGGATGTCCCGTTGAAGCCTTCGATCCTTCAAAAAAGCCAGCGGCATACCGGAGACGATTTCTATGAGCCGCCTGTCGAGGTAGGGAAGCAACGGCCACGCCCCAAGGGAAAGCCTCCAAACGATCGAGCCCACGTGCAAACGCGCGCGGTGCGTCATGGCAAACAGCCAGGAACGCTGGAAGGGATATCCTTCGATGCCTTTCCAATCGTCCCTCAGTCCATCGATGACGTCGTCCACGACTTCCTTGCCGCCCAAGGGCGCGATGAGCCTTGCAACGTCGTCCCGCGCGCATCCGTAGCGGTTCATCAAATTGACGAGTTCATCGACTCCGAACAGGCCGCTCTTCATGGAGAAACCCGCCATCAGGTGCTTGTCGCCGATCACGATGTCTCCGCAATAGCCGGACACGAAGGGCGAACCGCTCTCGGCCAGAAGACTCTGCCCCGTTGCGTTGGAGAAATTGACGAACGGCCCTTGCAGCGATTCGAGGCGCAACTGCGTGGAGGCGAACTCGGCAAACCGCTCCTCCTGAACATCCGCAACGCGGTGTTTCCAACCGAGCGCTCGCGCCACCTTCCGCGCGAAACGCAATTCCATATCCGTGTCGCGGCCCAGCGAGACCGCCCGGACGGATTCACGCGGCAGGCATTTGCCTGCGTAGGCCGCGACAAGCCTGCTGTCCTGCCCGCCCGAGAGGAAGAAATCGACTTTGGGATTCGGTCTGATTTGCTCGAACCAGTCTCCGAAAAAACCGGACACCTTTTCCCGGACGTCCTCATACGCAAGGCCAAACCAGGCATCCGACATCGTTACGGGATCGGCCTTCTCCTCCCGGGGAGATTCGCCCGGACGCCAGAGCACGCAACACCCCGGTGTGCTTCGCCGTACTCCCTCGAAGACCGTCTGTCCGCCCGAGATATGGGAGAACAGCAAGAGCGAGGCTATCGCAAAAGCGTTCGGCCTGACTGAAAAACTGGGATGGCTTGTGAAGAATCCCGGAGAAGTACCGAAAATGAAGGTCCCGTTGTGCTCCCAGAAACAGAGTGGGAAGTAGCCCAGTGCATCCGTGCCCAGCACGATCCGCCCAGTTTCGTCGGCCATCACGGCCAGATGGAACCCGTCCTGCCCGATCATGGCTGCGTGGCCGCGCCCCCCGTCCCCCATTTCGGCGAGCAGGCGTGTCGCGGCGGCCTCCTTGTGGCCCGGACTGTCCGGATCACCCACAGCGAAGACCATGCGCCGCACTGGCCCGTGCGCCTCCTCGGCGTGCGAAACCGGGGTCGAGGCACTCGCCTCCCACCATATACAGAGGTTTTTGAAGCTGATCTCACGTCTGACAAGATGGGGGAACCCCGCAAAACTTGCCGGAACCCTGGCCCGCGCCAAGGCCAGTCGCTCGGAATCGGCATCGTACATGCCTAACACCACCGCCATGGTTCACTCCCTCCCCAGGAAACTGCGGACCCGGTTGGTCAGGGACCTTTTGGCCTCGGCGAATTGGGCACGGCGGATGACGAATCCCAGCGCGCGGAGGATCGGGTCGCCGCGCGGGTACGCCAGCGCGGCATGGTGCATCACCGTCTTCAACTCGCGCAGTTGCGTTTCGTTTCGCGGACGGATGGAACGCACGAGTTTCGGGGTCAGTTCCGTGGGAAACGCGGCAGGCACTTCTCGTCCGACAGCCCAAAAATTGAGCATGGTCCGAACGCACTTCTCGCACACGCCGCAATTGCGATCGAGGTTCTCGCCCGCCCAGCAGACACGCAGGTCGTCCAGTATCTCGGTGTTTTCGGAGAGCCAGCGCACCTTCTCTGTTCGGTCGAACGCGCACCCGTCCAGGACGAGTTGCATCGCCTCGGTGGCGCACAACTGGTCGGTCAAGGGCGTGGACCCCCAAGGCAGCACGAGCTCATCGTAAGGCTCGCCGCTGGCCTTGATCGCCCACGAGTAACACCCCTGGAAGACCAGAAAGCTGGAGAAGAGTTGCAGCCCGTAGCTGTCCTCCCAATTCATCCCCAGCTTGCGGGCGTTCGTCCGCTCCCATATCAGCGGCACGCCGGTTCCATCGAGCATGCGCTCCGCCCGGCTGGCCGCGTTGATGTAAAAGTCATCGCGCTCCAGCGGGATATCCATGCCGTGCACCAAAAGCGCCGCGGCGGGACGGTGGGTGTTGCGCCCGGCCTGCCCGTTCAGATGACGGAAGAAGGAGAACGCCCCGTCAACCCCACCGGAGAAGGCGAATATCGCCGGGTGCTCCGGGGATACCGGACCGGCCTCGGCCTCATTGGCCACGGAGATGTCCACATGGTGATAGCGATACGGTCGCCATCGCTCCCAGATCGACTGCAGGACATCCAGGCCGTCAAGTAGCTTGGGGGAGACGAGTCCTTCCACACGAATGGCGAGGTCGCGCCGCATGGCCCACAGCAGCACCGTCGCCAAGGCATGGTCCCCGCGCTCGGGATCGCCCATCAAATGCTGGTCGGCCTCCCGGACCGAGTGGCGTAAGACGAATCCATCCTCGCCGTATCCGTCGAGCAACCATTCCAAGTTCGTCCAGCCGGCCTCGGTGCGCCGCCCCATGGGCTTCAAGGTCAATGCGGATGAAATCATTCATGCCTCCATCCTCCCCACCCCAAGCCTCAATGTTTTGTGGAACGCACCTCGGAGAGACGATCGAGCGCCTTCTCATATGCCTGGGAAAGCGTGTCCGCCGAGACGCACAAACCTTCGCCCGTGCCCCAAGCGTCCCGAAAATTACCGATCTTTCGGTAACTGTTGTCCAAAACCACATGCGGAATGCCCAGGAGGCAGCACATGATGTGCCCATGCAGCCTATCAGTGATCACGACCTGTCCGGAACTCAGAATGCCGCAGCCGCGCTTAAATCTTTCCTGGGCCAAGGCGTGGTAGAGGCGGCACTTCAGGTCATACAGCACACCCGCCTTACGGGAACACCTGTCCTGAATCCGTTCGACCAAGGTGGTGGCCTTGCGGGCCAAGGTGATCGGCTCATCCACCCAATCGGTCGCAAGTATCCCCTTATCATCGGGAACCGGGGAAACGTCAGCCATGACTTTCTCCCTGTCCGTACGCAACAGGCCGACAATCGAGTGGGTAGGAGCGGCTGGTCGGGCCAATTCCCCCAAGCAAAGCGCCATGTCCGGACACAAATAGCTGGGGCCGTCATGCAGTTGCCTAGCGATTTCCAGGCTGGGCCGATCGCGGACGATCAGATGGAAGTCGTTATGTTCGCTGAATGCCTTCCGGCACATCTCTTTTTTATGAGAATCCTGATAATGAATAGATTGCGGGAGCTGGATCACGCGATGACGCACATATCTCGCAACAATCTTTCTCCGCAATTCCTGATGCCGGGGATACAGATCGCCGAAATTCCCTCCTCCCTGGATGAGAATGACTGTTCTGTCCGGAAGCTCAGGCAATTCTCGCTCGACAAGGTGATGATCATCGGCTGCCAGTATATGCGCATTTATTTTATTTTTCAGATAATATTCTTCCCCGAGCCAGATAGCGCTGTCTCCGACATTCGAATAATTGGGAAAGTCAAATAACGCCACTGAAGATCCGGATGGAATCAGGGGCCCCAGAATCGCGTGAACAATATCCAGATACCGCCTGTCCCGATGCATTGTCGAGCCAGGATCATCGGCCCGCAATACGGAGCTCTTGTCCATGTTGTTCTTATTTCTTGGAGAACTGTGCATGACATAGCTCCTTTTGAAAAAATAACATACAAAAAGCGTCCATCCTTTCATGCATTTTTGCGAAACGCGGCAGATGGGTCCGCTCAAAGACTCCGTTCCGAGGGTCGTTCAAAAGAACCGGATGTAAAACGCAACAAAAATTCAAGGCCGACTGGCATTGCCAATACGCGAGGATTCAAACTTATCGCCGCAACGCAACAGAGGACGCTTTTGGGGCGACCCGATATGACGCTCGTAAATATCTTCCATGGCCCGCGCATTGACTTCCCAGTCGAAATGCTGCTCCACGAACCGCCGCCCTGCCTTGCCCATGGAATCGAGGAGCGCCGGGTCGAGAATCAGTCTGTCCAGGCGCTCCGCAATGATTTCCGGGGCTGCCGGAGGAACGTGAAAACCCGTGACGCCGTCCACGAGAACCTCGCTCAATCCCTCGACACGAGAAGCCACGACAGGGACTTCCATGCTTTGCGCCTCAAGCGCGGCCACGCCGAAGCTTTCTTGAAGCGAAGGGAGCACACAGATGTTCATCTCTTCATACACCTGGGGCATGTTCTGCAACGGCACTCGCCCCCGAATCTCGAACATCTCCGTGAGGCCGAGTTCTTGGACCAAGCCCTCGGCCTGTGCGCGAAGCGGCCCTTCGCCCTGAATGAATCCGCGAATCCGGCGCCCCTTACGCCTGAGCAACTCGAAGGCTCTGATAAAATCGAGCGGAGCGTATTCGGGCTTGATATCTTTGGGCATGCCGAGGACTGTCAGCCCGTCCGTCCGGGCCGGGGCACGACGGGAAAACGCGCGTGTGTCGACGCCGAAGGGGGTGACGAAAACTTTCTCTTCGGGCAGGCCGCCAATTTCCATCGTGCGCCGGGCCAGAAACCGGGATGCCGCGGTGACCGCTTCGGCCCTGCGCAGAAGATGACGTTTGGCCATGCGCGCGCGCCACGAGTCGCCACGAGATTCGAACCGCGTGATGTCGAGGCCGTAGGTGGTCAGGACCATGGGTCCGCGCCACGCCAGGGCGGCCGGGAACATGCCGTATTCGAGGTTGTGCAGATGCACCAGGGACGGTTGGATGGCTTTGAACGCGGCAGCGAACGCCCGCTGCGCGCGGATCGTCCACGGCAGCGGCCGGGGACCTTCGATGCGCAGGGGATGCCAGCGCACCTCGTCGTAACCGGGCCGGGATTCGGAAACGATATGCACTTCGTAACCTTCCCTGCCCGCGAACCATCTGGCCCACTTCTCCACATGCGGCCAGCCCGGGTTCGCCACGTAGCACAAGCGTCGAGTCACGAACCGGTTCCCCTCTCGCGAAGAAATCCGGACACGACGCTCGCAAAAAAAATCACGTCCAGTTCGCGGGCAAAGCGCATGCCCGGCGGCTCGCGGCGCGCCTGGGCAGCCAGATAGGATCCGACGGCCCGGACGAGCTTCAGATAGAATTCGCGGGGAACATTGAGAAGCCGACGACGTTTCGATTCGGCATCGTCAGCCGTCCAGTAGCGGCAGACCTGCCCGGATTTCCAGAAATAGCGGCGGAAATATTCCTTGGTCAGGCGAGCTGGATCGGTCACGTGGTGAACATACACGCTCGGAATGTAGAGCATGGGCTCGCCAGCCTTTTTGAGACGCATTCCCCATATGCTGTCCTCGTTGGGCATCGTCCGCCCGGTCGTGCCCACGGTTTCCTCGAAAAGACCGTGACGTGAAAGGACTTCCTTCCGAAAAAAAGTCATGGCGCCGATGGGGGTGCACATGCCGCGCTCATGGTAGCTGCGAACGGTATCCCCCTTGTTGTGATCTACGAGAGGCCCTTCCGCGATATTCTTCGGGTCGACGCGGTGAACCCACTCGGGCATGCCCATGCCGTCCGGCAGAACGGGGATGACCTTCCCCCCGAAGACGGAGCACTCCGGATGTTCTCGCAAGGCTCTCCTGATCTCGGCGAGCCAGTTCGCGGGCAAGAGCAGGTCGTCGTCGGCGAAGATGATCACGTCGCCGCGGGAGGCCGCGATCCCGGTATTCAGGGCTGCTCCCCGGCCTTGTGTCTTCTCGAAATAATGTCTGAACAGATCGGGGTATTTCGCGGCATATTCCTTGAGAACATCCTGCGTATGGTCTTTCGAATTGTTGTCCACGACGAGTACTTCGCATGCATCGTCCACATTGTTCGGAATCAATGTTTCGAGAGTACGGCGCAGGCTGTCAGCCCTTCCATATGTACAAATAAGAATTGTTGCGAAGTCTTCACCCTTCATCGCTAACCTCCAGCATGCGGCAGACTCCAATAATGCAACAAAAATACCAAGGTACAAATTCCATTCAAAATCAATAATGAATGATTTTGTCTAGCTGAGACATATAAATATACATCGGAATGAACCATCGCGTCCTGGAACCATAACCATCGTTTATTGCACCCCACATCAATCGGGCATTAACCTTCAACGAATCGATGGACCGCGAATTATTGAAGCAGAACGATCTGAGGACATCGCGACAAAAACGAATGTTGTGATCGAAGTCTGGAACCTTATTCGCCCCTCCATGCTCGTAGCCGATGCCGGAGAAATCTGGGAACGCCTTGCGTATTGCCTCCCTGTGCAGCCCACCCTCAAGAAATATGCTGTTCGGAATAGACCGCAGGAAATCGTGAAGCTCGCTGTTCAGATACGGTGCAAAGACATCTATCGACTTGCTGTACATGGAGAACGGAACCAGAGCTATCTCTCTCCGTGCCCTGTTCATGAAATAGAAATATTTTACCGGATGATTCGTGTTTGTGTACTTCCGCAGTTCGAGCACTATCTCCTCGATCGCCATGCCACGAGGCAACAGCCTTTTGAAATCCTCGGCCAGTATATAATCCATGACAGATTCATTGAACGAGAATGACCTGGAAACGAGATTTTCAGCGAAACGGTACAGATCGCTCTCCCGTGACGCGCAAAGCGTTTCCTGCCGCGAGAAGATCGACTCGGAGAGAGAATCCCCCGCGATTCCGTCGTAGACGACGTTGCAGGTATCGCTCAATGTACGCGCAAGGACGGCTGCCCAGGAATGCTCGTCCGAACAGAAGTTCGTCCGTTCGTTGGCAAACATCTCTGCTTCGAGTCGCGATTCCGTCTGCTTCAGAACCAGATGCCTCAAGCCAAGCCGCGCTGAGATCTGCTTGGCGATCTCTACGTCATCATTGCTCCTGGGCGGATAATGGTGCGCGGTCACGACAAAAGCAGGCCGTGCGCCCTGGCGGCACAATTCGAGGAGTATGTGCCGCGAATCCTTGCCTCCGCTCAGCGGGACGGCCACCGTCCCAGTCTCGGGACAACTCTGGGCGATCGATTCACGAAACAGATCTATATATCCATCGACAGCCTGCTCGCGCGTGATGCTCTGTTCTTTCGGAAAATTGAAGCCTGATTCGATGCGAAGAACGCCATCCCAGCGCAGACGCCCTCCGGGAGGCATTGCATGGATGTTCTTGAAAGGGGTTCTTTCTCCCAAAAAGAAGCCGATTCTGAGAAAGACAGACAACCCGACTACATCAATATCTTTCGGGGCGCCAAGCTCGATCAGCTTCAGGATCGAAGGTGAAACACCGAACACGCCGTCATGCTCGAAGTAGTACAGCGGATACATTCCATATCTATCGACTGCCACCTCAAGAAGGCCATCTTCATACCTCCACCAGGCAAAAACGCCTTCCGGGGCGTTTTCGCCCCTTCTTTCGATCTTGCGACCGAAAGAACATTCACGCTGCCCATCGACATGAATGCTCCCATCCCTTTGACGGACAACGACGAAGTGGGAATCGGACATCGTATCAACAATTCCGGTCTTCATGAACATGGCTACTCTTCCGCCTCCGAGAGGCTCCAGGCATGATCTTGAAGAAACAACCATTTCTTGTCCGGCAATATTCCGTTATCGAAGAATGCACCGCCTTCTACCTCGAACGCCCCTGCGTCTCCGACCCAATCCTGAATGCGGCCATAGGTCTTTATGAAGACGCTGTAGTGATATTTTCCAGCATTCAGGCAAAGCCTCGGGATCACGCATTCGACCCGGCCACGGCGAGGGATGTTCGCCTTGAATTCCTGTCCTGAAATCTTGTTGTTGAACTCGCACAATGGAACGTTCTTGGCCGAGAACAGCCAGAACGCCAGCTTCAGGTCTCCTATCGCATCCTCACGAAGCGTTTCATACGTCGCGACAATTTTCAGCGGCGATCCGGATTGCGCGAACGATATCCTGTTTCCGTCCAGGTCTTCTATCCATGTTTCCGTGAACTGCACGCTTCCTGCGCCCCCCCTGTCAGTTCTCTCGCGCAGCGACTGTTCGTTACGTGCAAAGGCGCCTGCCAGATAATGACCGATGACCTCGTCGGTCTTTCCCTCGACAACGATCTCGCCTTGATTGAGCAACATGGCCCGATTGCAGAGGGTGGACACGGCATCGAGTTGATGGCTCACAAAGAGCACCGTGCGTCCGCCGGTCGCCACTTCCTGCATTTTGCCCAGGCATTTTTTCTGAAAAGCCGCGTCGCCCACTGCCAAGACCTCGTCGATGATCAGTATTTCCGGTTCCAGGTGGGCGGCCACCGAGAAGGCCAGGCGCATGGTCATGCCGGACGAATACCGCTTGATGGGCGTGTCGATGAACTGTTCGAGCCCCGAGAAATCAATGATCTCGTCGAATTTCCGATCTATCTCCGTCTTACGCATGCCCAAGATACTGCCGTTCATGTACACGTTCTCACGCCCGGTGAGTTCCGGGTGAAAGCCCGTGCCGACTTCGAGCAGACTGGCCACGCGTCCATTGATGACCACGCGCCCCTGCGTGGGCTCGGTAATGCGCGAGAGGATCTTGAGCAGCGTGCTCTTGCCCGCGCCGTTGCGGCCGATGATGCCCAGTACTTCCCCTTCGGCCACGTCGAAGGAGATGTCCCTGAGCGCCCAGAGGGTGCCTTCGCCGTCGCCGTCGCCATTGCCGGAGTAAGTGTTCAGCGCCTTGAGGTTCCTGTAGTTGCGTAGCGGGGCCTTGAGCCATGAAAAGGCCGCCTCCGCGAGCGAATCGTGCATCTCCTGCTTCAGACCGAGCCTGTAGCGCTTGGAGAGATTCTCAACCGATATGATGGCGGGCTTCGCGCACATCCGATATCCCCCTGGATTCCCTGCTTGCGGAAACGCGGCCTAGGCCACGTCCGCGAAGATGCGTTCCTTGTTCCTGAAATACAGCGCCCCTGTGACGGCCAGGAAGGACGACACGGCGAAGCCCAGCCCGATGGCCTGCCAAGGCATCGGCACCGTGCCGAGCAGCGCGGCCCTGAAGCCCTCGATGACGCCCACCATGGGGTTCAGCGAGTACCAGAGAACGTATTGCTCGGGGATCAGCGACGCCGGATAGACGACCGGCGCGGCGTACATCATGAGCTGCACCACGAAGTTCATGGAATACTGGACATCGCGGTATTGGATCGCCAGGGCGGTGAGCCACATGCCGATGCCCGTGGCCGTGAGCATCATCAACACGACCAGCAACGGCAGCGTCAGGGCGTATGGCGTGGGAACAATGCCGTACCAGGCCATGATCCCGGCCAGCATCACCAGGGCGATGCAAAAGTCGATGAGCTTCGCGAACACGGCCGAGAGCGGCAGGACCATGCGTGGAAAATAGACCTTGCGGATCATGCCGGCATTGCCCACCAGGCTGCCCGCGCTCTCGGTCAGGGCGTTGGAGAAGTAGGTCCAGGGGACGAGCGCGGCGAAGCTGAAGACCGCATACGGCGCGCCGTCCGAGTCCACCTTGGCCAGATTCCCGAAGATCACGGTGAAGACAATCATGGAGAACAGCGGCTGGATCACGGCCCAGCCGACGCCGAGCAGCGACTGCGCGTAGCGCACCCGTATGCTCCTCCAGACCAGGAAGAACAGAAGATCCCTGTAATCGCGAAGCTCGGCCAGATTCAGGGCGCGAAGCCCCTTCCTCTGCTCGATGACCACCCTATTGCGGATGGCTCCTTGTCCGTTCATGCGCACCCTCCCCAAAACCTTGGTTATTTCCTGAGCTTGTAGAGCGGATCGCCCACCGCGCTCATGGCCCAGCGCACCGTGGGCGTGGCCATGATGTAGGCCTCGGCGAAGGTGTATTCCCCGCCCCAGAAACGATCGAGCAGAATGTCGCCACGGGTGTAGCCCTGCACATATGGTTCCACCACGGCCCCGTAGGTGGCCGTCACGCCCTCTTCCAAAAGTCCCTGCACCCAGTACCCGGCCTTGGGCTGATTGAGACGCGCCAGCGTGTCCGACTTGAGATACCCCGCGATGGAGCCCACGGGCCACTCGTTGCGCCTGATCTTTCTGTACTCGTGCCCCCAGGAGAAGAACCACATGATCTCGTCGGGGATCAGGTTTTCCTTGGTGTAGAGCCTGTCCTTCGTGACGACTTGCACGCCGTGACGTTCAGCGGCCTTGACCCCTTCCTGCCCGGCCTGATCGTTGACGAAATAGGCCGCTCCCGACGAGGCGCGGACCTCGCGCTCGGCGGCGATGGCCTTGTCCACCAGCCCCATGGCGGTCTCCGCGTCCGGTCCGTCCAGACGCGAGACGAGGTAAAGTCCGAAAGAACCGTCGAAATGGGCGTTCTGGCCGAAGAACGGATTCGAGGTGCCCATGGTTCGGCCCCAGGTGTAGCGGTCGAAAAGATCCATAAGCATGGAGTCGAGGGAACGGCGGCCATCGCCGAGCGGAACCCCCCGGCAGGGCACGATGACCCTGATTTTTCCGGCCAAGCCGTTGTTCAGCAGATGTTCGCGCACGGCCTCGACGACTTGGACATTCCTGAATGTGTGCGCGGCCTTGGGAATGCTCACTTCGAGGATGTTCCTCTCTGGCACGCCGCGCCGCTCTGCGTAGTACCTCGCCACGCGCAGGGATTCGTCGGACCCCTTGCGCGCCAGCAAGAGAACTTCTTCGGGCAACGGCGAACGGGCGGGCTCGATGCGCACCGACTCCACCACCGTGTCGGGACCGAAGTTCCCTTCCATGTCCATGGCCCGCACGCGATAGGAATATGTGCGGCCTGGTTCGACGCTCGAATCGCGAAACATGGTCGGCCTGATCTCGGGAAGCTGCTCCTGAGCCTCGGCCCCGGTCCTCTCCACATCCAGGCGCACAACCTTGGGGAACCGGGCCACCACGGTGTAGTCGCCCTCGTTGTCGGCTCTGCGCGCGATCTCGTAGCCCGCGATGTTGATCTCGGGAAGCGGGTCCCAGAACACCCCCACCGCCGTGGCTCCGTTCGCCGCGTAAAGATTGTTCAGACGCGACGGCCGCTCCTTGCCCGGCACTCCGGGAAAGGCGAAGAACACAGCCTGGTGTATCTCCTCGTCACTCTGATCGTAGGCGCGGCCTATGAAAATGGCCCGCGAACCGTTCTTCAGGCCGTCCACCTTGAGGCTCGTGCCCATGCCCACGTCTGCCACAAGTTCCACGGGCGGGATGTTGAAACCGATCCGGTCGCCGTCCAGAAGACGGTAGATGCGCACCCCCTTGAGCCGCCCGGAGGAAAGGGATTCGTCGGTGAATTTCCAGCGCAGTTCGGCCGATGAGTCTGAATTGGCGGCCCCCCCGGCGGCGAAGACCTGCATGGGTTGAGCCTTGGGCTTGGTCTCGGACTGCGCGTTCGCCTGGGCGAACGCGCCCGATGTGAAAGACACGATCACCAAGGCCGCGACAAAAAGCCTCGCCAGTTGCGTTCTCAGGAGCATGAAGCCCTCCTCCCTGTTGACTTGAGCAGTTCGTTGTAGAGCGCGGCATAAGCCGCAAGATACCTGTCCCTTGAAAACGCCTCGGCCACCCGCCTTGGGTGAGCCGCGCGCGCGTGGGATGCGCGGTGTTCGTCACTAAGCATCTCGACCATGGCCCGGCCAAGGGCCTCGGCGTCGCCGGGCGCGACGAGGATGCCGCCTGCCCCCCCGGCCAACGCCTCGTGGCAGCCGCCCACGTCCGTGGCCGCCACCGGGAGCCCGGCCGCCATGTATTCGACGACCGAGTTGGAAAAGCTTTCGGAATCGGAGCTGAGCACCCCCACATCGAAGGCCGGGAGCAGGTCGGGCACATCCATCCTGCGCCCCGTGAAGCGTACTTCCCCGTTCAGACCGAGCGACCGGACAAGCGTTTGCAGACGCTCGCGCTCCTCGCCCTCGCCGATGATCACGAAGCGAGCCGAAGGCAGCGCCTCGCGCACCCTGGCCGCGGCGCGTAGAAAGACGTCCAACCGCTTGACCGGCCGCAGGTTGGCCACGATGCCCGCCACGGGCGCATCCAGGGGCAGGTCGAGCGTCTGGCGCGCGCGCCGCCGCGCCGCCTCGTCCCCCGCCTTGCGCGTTTCTCCGAAGAAGCCGTTGTGGATCACGCGCAACCGTTCGGGCAAGATGCCCTCCACCCGCCGCGCCCAGTCCCGCGTGGCCTCCGAATTGGCCACGAAGACGTCCACGAAGCGGTTCAAAAAACGCTGCAAGCGAAGCTCCGCGCTGTTCATCCAGTAGCCCTGGTTCTTGCGCATGGCGATCACGGCCGGGGTGCGAGCAAGCCTGGCGGCCACGATGCCCGCCAGCGACGAATCCCTGAAGTGCACTTGAAGCGCGTCGATGCGTTCGCGCCTGAGCCAACCCGAGAAGCGCAGCACGTTCATCCAGGCCCCCGGACTCTTGAAGGATTCGATGTCCAGGACGCGCACGGGGCACAGGTCGAAGCTCTTGCTGAGCCAGGGCGAGCCCTTGAGCACGCACAGCCACGGCTCAAATTCGCGCCGGTCAAGCCCCTCGATGAGCATGAGCAGTTGCCGCTCGGTCCCGGCAGAGGGCGAGGCGATGGCGTCGATGAGAAAGGCGATCCTCTTGGGCGCGCTCATGTCCGCACTTCCTCCGAGGCACCCTGCGCGGGCGCGCGCTCGGGCGAAAGCGCCTCTTCCCACATCCCCAGCCCCAGGCCGCCGTGGATGGCCAGAAAGATCGCGGGCAGGCGAAGCGCGTGTCCAAGGCCGTGCCGGGCGCAGATGGAGGCGGTGGCCAAGATCGTAAGCGCGGCATACAGCGCGAGCAGCCCCGAGAGCAGGACGAGCGGCGCGTGAAGCGCCAGGGGCAGTCCGCCCAGAGCCAGCGAGCAGACGGCCAAAAACGCGGCCGCGAAAACTCCGGCCGTGAAGCAGGCCGGAACCACGGCGGTGAGGCTCATGGCCTCGGGATGGGAGCGGTAGAAGCGGACCCGGCCGCGGCCGTAGCGCCGCATCTGGCGCAAAAGCCCGCCCAGGGATTCGCGCGGGTAGTAGCGCACCGTGAGTTTGGGGCTCGTATAGCTGGTCAGTCCGGCCTTTTCCACGCGGTAGTTGAACTCCACGTCCTCGCAGGCGTCGAAACGCTCGTTCACGTAGCCCACCCGGTCGAAGACCGTGCGGGCGTAGGCCGCGCCGTTGCTCACGGGGCTGGCGTAGCCCTCGAAGTCGCCGTAGATCAGGGAATCGCCGCCGTGCCCCAGGCGCGCGGCGCGGGCCAGGGCCACGGCCTCCTGAAAGGGGGTCAGCCCCGGCGGGTCGAGCGGCTGCGGCCTGCCCAGGCAATCCGCTCCGCTGCGCGCGAAGCACTCGGCCAGATGGCTGAGGAACGAGGCGTCGGGGATGTGGCAGTGCCCGTCCACGACCACGAAGACGTCGCCGCGCCCCTCCCGAAAGCCCACATTGCGTCCCGCGCTCGACCGTCTGCCGGGGTTGTCCAACAGCCGCACCTGGGGATGCTCGCGAGCGATCCGGCACACGATCTCCCTGGTGCCGTCGTCGGAATGACCGTCGGCCACGATGATCTCGAAACGATCCGCCGGATAGTCCTGACCGAGAAGGCTTTCGATGGTCTCGCGGATAAAGCGGGCCTCGTTCCTGACCGGCATGACCACGGTGATGAAGGGAAGCGCGCGGGCTTCGCTGCGATCGCTCGTCATGCCCTCGCTCCCCTCACGCCGTGGCCGTTCGCGGCCGCAAGGTCCGCGTACATCTCCAGATACCGCGCGGTCTGACTTGCATAGTCGAATCGTGTGCGGACGTGCTCGTATCCGCTCTCGCCCATCTCACGACGTCGTTCGGGCGACGCGGCCAGCGCCACGACGGCCTCGGCCAGCCCCGGCATGTCGCCGGGCGAAACGAGCCAGCCGTCCCGCCCCTGGCGCACCACCTCGGGCGTGCCGCCCACGGCCGTGGCCACCACGGGCTTCCTGCAGGCGAAGGCCTCGAGAATCACGTTGGGCAGCCCTTCGGTGTGCGACGGCAGGACGAAGATGTCCGCCTCGTGCAGAAGCGCGCGCACGTCGGGCCGAAATCCGGGCAGGAAGAACCGGTCTGAAATCCCGGCCTGCTCGATGGCGTGTTCGAGCTCGGGCCTGAGAAATCCTTCGCCAAAGACCGCGAAGCGCACGTCGTCGCGTTTTTCGAACACCAGCCCCGCCGCCTCGATGAGCCCGGCGTGGTTCTTCTCGGGGCTCAGCCGTCCGGCCGAGACCACGAACACCGCATCGGCCGCGATGCCCAGTTCAGCCCGGATGCCGTGCGCGGCCGGGCCAGGATAGGTCGTCAGGTCGATGCCGTTGTGAATGACGCTCACCTTGTCGGCGTGCACGCCGCAGGCCAGCACCTTCTCACGCTGCCCATCGGACACGGCAACGACCCGGTCGGCAAGGCGCAGAAACAAGCGGTCGAGCTTTTCGTAAAGCCGGACCCTTGCGTTCTCGCCTGTCCAGCCCCGCGATACCGCGATCTCGGGAATGCCCGCGAACCAGGCGGCCAGACGGCCGACCACGTTGGCCTTGTAGCCGTGCGTGGCCAGGATATTCACCCGCCGCTCCCGCAAGATGCCCGCCAGTTCAGCCACCGCGCCCGGATGAAACGGCGCGCGCGCACCAAGCGCGGCCACGGGCACCCCGGCCTTGGCTGCCGCGGCGAGCAACTCGTTGTCGCGGCCCTTCTCCTGGAAGGAGATGACCAGGGGCAGACAACCCTCGCGCTCGATGCGCTTCGCGTGCATGACGATCTGGCGCTCGGGGCCACCATAGAAGTTGGTGGCGATGAGGTGGGCGATGCGCATGCCTTTCATCAGGCCCTCCGGGTGCGTGCCCACACGCCGCTGCGAAAGCCCGTGAGCCCAAGCAGCGAGACGGCCATGAGCCAGAACAGATAGAACGGAGCCGCGAGCGCAAGGCGCGCACGCGGACGAGAAAGCCCCATGGCCACCATCCCCCCAGCCATGTACAGCGTGAAAAAGGCGGCCAGGAGCACGGCCCAGGCGGCAAAGACTTTCAGCAGGAGGGCGATCCCGGCCAAGACGAACGACAGTAGCAGGAGCAGCGGCTTGCTGCGGACGAGCAGGCAAAAACCAATATCAGCAAGGCCAAGCCGTCCCGACTTTAGCCCCTCGGCGATGAGCGAGAACGCGGCCAGCCTGGTCAGGCGGCTGTTGCCCGAGGCCCAGCGCACGCGCTGCGCGGCGGCCTGATCGAGCGAGAGAGGCAGCGGCGCGCGCACCTCCGTCTCGGGTGCGAAACGGGTGCGCACCCCGCGGCGCAAAAGATCCAGCGAGTACTCAGTGTCCTCGACCACGGACGACGCCTCCCACGGATGCTCACGCAGCACCTCGGCCGCGAAGCACATGCCGTTGCCGCGCAGGATCGAGGCCAGCCCCAGATTCTCGCGGCCGTGCAGGAACAGGTCGTTCTCGATGGCGTTGCCCACGGCGAGCACGTAGGTCAGCGGCGTGCCGTCGGGATTCACGACCCCGTAGCGCGCCTGGACCACCGTGTCCCCGCTCGCCAGCCGCTCGTTCATGGCGTCGAGAAAACCCGGCGCGACCAGGGTGTCTGCATCCACCACAGCCACGGCCTGAAAATCCTCGGCCAGGAGAATGTCGAAGGCGTGGCGCAGGGCCTGACCTTTGCCCCGGCGCGTTGGATCGACGCGCTCGATGCAACGCGCGCCCATGCTCCTGGCGACCCCGGCCGTGCCATCGGAGCAGTTGTCGGCGATCACCACGACCTCGTGGAGGGGCTTTGGGTAGTTCAAGGTTGCGAGGCTTTGCAGTGTGGCCGCGATGGTGTTCTCCTCGTCGTGCGCGGGCACGACCACGGCGAAACGCAGCCTGGAGTCGGGTAGACCCGCGCGAGTAGAAACGGGACGGCGGCTCGCCAGGCCCGCGACGAAGAGATAGATCGCGGCGAGACTCAAGAACGCCAAGGGGGGAAAGAGGAGCGCCGCCATCATCGCCTCGCCTCCCCGACCGGGCCGAAGGCCCCGGCCCCTTCGAGCCTGGAGACGCAGAAGCGGTACTTGCCCGACGTCTCGGACTGGATGCTGTCGGTGTATTCGATGTCGTGCCGCATGGAGTCGCCGAAGCGCTCCAGCACGAGCCGGGCGATGTCGGCGTGCAGACGCCCGTTGCCGCTCTCCTCGCCGGGCACCACGCGAAAGACGAGATGGTCGAGCCTGTCCTGCACTATCTGCATCTGCTTCACGCCTTCGAGCACCATGGCGAAATTCTCGGTCAGCGAGATGCCGGAGACGAACTCGCCCTCGGGCGTGCGCACGTAGTCCGCGATGCGCCCCTCAAGGGACTCGATGAGCGGATAGGCGCGGCCGCAGGAGCAGGCCCGTCCGGCCATGCGCGCCGTGTCGCCCACGAGGTAGCGGATGAAGGGCATGCCGCGATTGGTCAGGTCGGTGACGACTACCGCCCCGGTCTCGCCGGGCCGGGCCGGACGTCCGTCGCACAGGCACTCGACGACGAGCGTGTCCATGTTCACGTGCAGCCCCTCGTGGGCCTCGCACTCGCAGGCGATCAGGCTCACTTCCTCGCAGCCGTAGCGGTTGGTCACCTTGCAGCCGAAGGTCTCCTCGATAAGCGCACGCTCGAAATCATGCAGCACCATGGCCGTGGAGATGATGCCGCGCGGGTGCACGTCGCCAAGCCCACGTTCCTGCATGAAGCGCGCGAACAGGTAGAGCGAGTGGGCATGGCCGAAAAGCAGGGTCGGCCGCTCCTTGCGGATGCGGGCGTGAAACTCGCGCATGGCGGCCTCGTCCATGCGCAGGGTATCCAGATAGGTGGTGCGCTGGAGCAGGAAATTGCGCAGGTAGCCACGCCAGGATTTCCTGTATTCCGGGTTGCCCCACACAGCCCCGACACGCTCGCCGAGCCGCCAGCCCGTCCATTCGTCGTGGCGCAACGCGCAGCCGCGCTTCCACTGCATGCTGTCCTCGTCCACGTAAAAGGACAGGGAAACACCGGTGGACCCGGAAGTCTTTTTGGGATGCAGCATGGCGGGCGGGATATTGTCCGCGACCATCTCGTCGCGGTGGGCGCGGATGTCGTCCTTGGTCAGAAGCGGCAGGCGTCCCATATCCTCCCAGGAGACGATGTCCTTGGGCCTGAGCCCGGCCTGGTCGAATCGCCGCCTATAGAAACGGGTATGGTGGTACGCTTGGTCGAGGAGTTTCTTCAGACGCTCCCACTGGTCCCTGCGCACGTCGTTCAAAGGCCGGTATTGCGTCTGGCGGAAACGCTCCAGATGCTTCAGATACGGACTTTTTTCCCACGCAGCCCAGGCAGGGGCCACCACGGCGCGCGCAAAACGCGAAAAGAGGTCGCCGGAGTTCATCCGTCCTCCTACGCGGCCCCGACGGTCTGAACGACCGTCGGCTTGGACGCCTCAGCAGCATCCCACTCGTCCAACGCCTCGCGCATGGTGCCAAAAGGCAAGCTCGGCAACAGATAACGAAGCTTGTCCTCGGTGGTGTCCAGGTTCAGATAGTGCCGGAACGTGGAGCGGAAACTCGCCTTGATCCGCGGCTGGTCAGGATCGATCTCCCAGGGGTGGAAATAAAGCACCGCAGGTTGCTTGTCGCGGCCGTTAATCCGGCGCAAGCCGTTGCGGATGATGGAGACAGGCAAAAGCCGCAGATATCCTCCTCCGGCGATGGGGATGACCATGTCCTTGCCGAAGATGTTCATCTTGAGCGTGGTCAAAGGAAATTCGAGGATGGAGCCGCTTTGCCGCTCGATAAGATGAGGAAAGCGCTCGGCTCCGGGGATGCCGTAATTGTCGTGATGGATCGGAAAAATGCTCGAATCGTAGGAGAACCCCTCCTCTACGAGCACGTCGAGCGCCCACATGGAGTCCTGGGTGATGGAATAGCTCGGGGCACGATAGCCGTTGACCGGGCAGCCCGAGATGTCTTCCAGGATTTTCTTGGCTTGGGACACGTCCCGGCGAAAATCCTCGGGGGTCATGGTATAAATGCGTTCGTGCCCGTAACCGTGGCAGGCCACTTCATGGCCACGCGCGGCGATACTCCGGACAAGTTCCGGCGAGCGCTCCGCGACCCAGCCAAGCACGAAAAACGTCGCTTTCAGCGAGAGTTCGTCGAGAAGATCGAGGACGCGCCGGGTGTTGTCGGCCACGCGCGGCGGGTAGCTTTCCCAGTCCTTGCGGCTGATGACGCCCTCGAAGGCGGTAACGTGGAAATAATCTTCAACATCGATGGTCAAGGCATTCTTCATGACCCACCCCGGTAAGTTCGCCTGCTCCGTTATGATACGGATCGGATGCGGACCTGGACCGGGCGGGTCGTTGCTGGATTCCTCCTACGGCGACATCGGCGTCTCTCCCTTCACCCTCAGAACTGCTTGCTGAGTTGCAAGCCAATCCGATTCACGGTGAAATTCCTGGCTGTCGTGCCTGTCGTGTATGAATCCTTGACCCGGTACCAGAGCTCCGCTCCGAATCCCTCCCCCAATGCGTATTTCAATGAAACATTGCCAAACCAGCGCCCCGTTTCCGACGAGGATCTGTCCTGAAAATCCCGCGAGATGCTCACGGCTCCGGTCAGACGCTGGGTCAGTTCGTGATCGATGCTGATCCCGGTGTACGTCCTTTTCGTCGAGGAGCCGCCGCTGGCCCTTTCGTAATCCTCGAGCCGCCCGAAAACACTGACCGTTGTGCGCTCGAAACGTCTGCTCAACCTGAGCTCGCCGTACTGCCGCTGATAGGTGTTCCCGGTATCGGGATCATCCTCGTACCTCACGCCGGTCGTAAACCTCGACTGCACCACTCCGAAATCGTGATTCCAGCCCGCATCCCAGTAGAACGAGGTCTTGGAGGTCGACGACCGGCTATACTTGGAGTAGCTCGGGCCGACCTTGGCGTAGACGTTCGAGTTCTCCGCGTATGTGTGGCTGGCGCCGACGTAGCCGATATGCCTGTCGAGCTTGTCGGAGCTGGATGTCTGATGCATGTAGGAGTATCCCGCGAGCATCGACGTCCGGTCGGTCAGTTCGTATGTCGCATCCGCAAAGCCGCCGTGGCTATTCTTGCTTCTGCCCCGCTCGTTGTACCAGATATTCACGTAGCGATATCCGGTACGGAGTGTCATCCTCTCCCCGAAACGGGGCTGGATGTACGGCGAGAGGACAAACGTGTTCTGCTGGATCTGGTCGATGGTCGAGTCTTCATCGATGACGTCGCCGCGCGTCGTGTCGCGGTTCACCAACCGGTACGTATCGGTGACGTCGATGAAGAAGAAACTCCGCCAGGCGTCCAGCAGCCCATGTCCACGGAAGTCATGGTTGAGTTCCGTGTCACGCGTTGCCTTTGCGTAATGGCTGAACCGTCCCTTGTAGTCCGTTTCAAAGATCAGTCGCGGTCCTTCGTACCTGTACCCCACCGAGGGACGTATGCTGGTAACAAAGTCGCTTTTCCCGTTTCGCTGTTCCCGAACGTTGTCGTTGAACTCCTCGCTGACGCCGAGGGAGGCCCGAAACGCGGGTTCAGCCCATGCACAAGGCACCGTCGCCAGAATCAATGCCAACACAATGAGGTATCTATACATTCGCCTGTCTCTCGCGGATTTGAGGAGACCGTTTCGTGCCACACAACTCCAGGATGTCCTCTTTTGCCTCTACAACATCCTGAAACACTCCACGATCCTCTACCCAAGCTGGGCAGACAAGAAAACCCCCCAAAGCGCAACTTCTTGCGGACAGGCTAATTTCCCCACAAAAAATTCCAGATCAGACGCATGGTTCCTTGTTGTTTTTTCGTTTCATCGATTTCCTTACCACCATGCTGCATCTGTCGCATGGTCATCTCGACCCTGAACTGCTGTTGCGCAAGCCAAAGCTCCTTGACGCGCGCGTCGAGCGCCTTTTCCACTTCGTCAAGCCGTTCCCGGATATCCATGATGTCCGATTGGTCGAAACGCGGCACGGCTTCCAGAGCCTCCAGCCGCTGGTTCAATGAACGCAGGACGTTGTTCAGTTTGACGCTGGCGCGCACGGCCTGCGCGGCTTGAGCGATGCCGCTCCCTGTGTCTTCCTGAGGTTCCTCCGGCTCCGTCGTCTTGGACTCCCAATACTGCGCGTCGAATGAGAGATCCCTGGCCAGTTCATGGACGATCTGGGCGCTGATATCGCGCTGTTGCGCCGAGAACGCGTCAAGCATGATGTAGTCGCAGATGATGTTTATCAGCCTGGGGACGCCCCGACTGTAGGTCGCCACAGCCTCGACGGCCTCGGATGAAAAAACGACCGCCTCGCGATTGCCGGCCTTTTCGAGCCTGAACAAGATGTACTCTTCTACTTCGGCCGGATTGAGAGGCTGTATGTGGCAGTTGATCTGTATGCGCTGCCGCAATTGCAGCAGAGCCGGAAGCGCGAGCGTCTTTTTCAACTCCGGCTGTCCGACGAGGATGATCTGCAAGAGCTTTTCCCTGTCGGTCTCGAGATTCGAGAGCATACGCACTTCTTCCAGGAGATCGGGCGAAAGATTCTGCGCCTCGTCGATGATCAACACGGCCTGACGCCCCTGGGAGTACTGGCCGATAAGGAAGTCGTTCAGTTCGCGAATCAGCGTCGTCTTGTCCTTGCCGACTGCCGAAAGCCCGAAATCTTCGTTGATCATGGCCAGAAGCTGGTGTGAATCGACCCTCGTGTTGAAGACCTTGGAAAGAGCCCGATTCTGCAAGTGCTTGCGGATGATGTTGCGAATGATCGTGGTCTTTCCCGATCCTACTTCGCCCGTCAGAAGGATGAATCCCGCCTTTTCGCGAATGCCGTGCATCAGATACGTCAGGGCGCGCTTGTGCGCCCTGCTCATATACAAAAAATCGGGATTGGGAAGCAGGTCGAACGGCTTCTCCTGCAGACCGAAGAATGTCGTATACACGGAACAACCACCTATTTTGCGTAATAGTAGTAGCCGTTGCTGCTCTTGCTCATGTGGGCCCCATTGTAGACGATGCCGAGCACCTTGTTCTGAAGGGCGTCTATGGCCTCTTGCACCTGCTCGACGGAAGGCTGTCCTTCCTTGACGACCAACAATACCCCGTCGGCAATGCCGGCCATGGAACGCGACTCCGCGAACGGCAGTACCGGCGGGGTGTCCACGATGATATAGCGGTCCGAATAGCGCCCCTTCATCTCCATAAAGAGATTGCGCATGGCCTCGGATGAAAACAGCTCCGCCGGATTGGGAACCGAGGTTCCCGCAGGCAGCACGACGAGTTTTCCGATGTTGGTCTTGACCAGCACTTCGCTCACATCGCGCCCTTCAATCAGGCAGTCGGACAGCCCCTTGCCCTGCTCGAAGCCGAGATATTTGTGTACCACGGGTCGCCTGAGGTCGGCGTCCACGAGCAGCACGGTGTGGTCGTATTCCTGGGCCAGGCTGGCGGCCAGGTTGATGGCGGTCATGCTCTTGCCTTCGCCCACGGTGGCGCTGGTCACGGCGATCAAGTTGTCAAATCTCTCGCGCTTGGTCATCTTGACCAGTGCTTCCTTGAGCTTACGGTATTCTTCCGCCATCGGGGACAGGGGCGCGTTGATGGTCACCAGCGTCGGCTCCGGGACCTGCTGCACGGGGGTGATTTGCGGTTCGACCAAGGGAGATCTGCCGACCTTCCTCCCATGACGGCCAGACCGCTCAAGGCCCGGTCCGCTGTTCGTATTCAGGTTCGCGGCCTTGGCCAGCGCTTCTTCGATTCTGCTCATGGTTCCTCTCGCGGTTCCGTATGCCTGGCGCTTGCACAGGGCCTAGAAAATCGTTCCCTTGACCTTGTCGAGCAATGTCTCGACGTACGGCTTGCCCATGGCCTCGGAAGCCGCAACCACCACGATCAGCGAGAAATACGCCGTAGCCACGGCCAGGAAACGCCGGTCGGCCCGCTTCTGCTTCCGTTCCTCGTCGGGCTTACGCATGGCCGGGACCACCGCCAAAATCTGTTGTTTGAGGGAGCGCAAATCTGCCTGGCTCTTGACCGAATGCCGCACCTTGTCGAGCAGAAACACACAGACAAAGGCGATGCCGAGCCCGGCGACCATGCCCATGAGGATGATCTGCAAACGCTTCGGGCTGACCGGAAACTCCGGCAGGATCGCCGGGTCCACGATACGGAACGTCACGGCCTTGTTCTCCATCTCCATCTGCTTGGAGACCTCGGACTGGCCGTAGCGACCCACGAGCTGATTGTAGATCACCGTCTCGTTTTCTTTCTTGCGAATGAGTTCGTTCAGCCCGGTCCGGATGACGGGGATCTCTCGCAGCATTTGCTTTTGCTCTTCGATAATGGCCAGTTGCCGTTCCTCGAGCTGGCTGTTGGCATTGAGCTCCACCCGGATCATGGCCCGAGCCTGGGCATTGACATCTCGAGGAGCGCCGTCGGGAGAGGCCCGCAAGGCGTCCATCTCGCTTTTGAGCCGCGTCACGCGGGGATGATTCTCGGTGTAAGTCGCCAGAAGGCTCGAAAGCGCACGCTCCATCTCGACCAGACGTCCCTGTCCCCCGTAACCGCTCGCCAAAAGACGTTCTTGGGCTTCGAGTTCCAGACGCCGCAGCCTGAGAGCCTCGAGCTTCTTCTCCGCCTCGGCGATCTCAAAACGGATGATTCCCTCGTTAACGGCAAGGCGCAGTCCGTGTTCGCTCTTGTACGCGTTGATCTCGTTCTCCACGGCGTCAATGCGCTTCTTGAAACTCTCGATCTGATCGGAAAGAAAGCGCGTGGCCTCCAACGACTCGTCGCGCTTGGAAGCAGTACTCTCCTCGATGTAGACCTGTGTGAGGGTGTTCACCACGTCGCGTGCGTATTTGGGGTCCGTGTCACGGAAGGTGATGTAGAACACCCCCTGGCGCTCACGCAGATTGATGATAATGCGTTCTCGTAAATTGTTGACGTATGCTTCACGCTGGGCATCGGTCTTGAAATGCACGTCCTTGTCCAGGATGTTCAGCACGCGCATCAGCATCGCTCGGCTCAGAATGGAAACGGAAAGCAGCCGGACCTTGGCACTCACGGACGGCGTCATGGCGATGCCGCGCACGAGATCGTTGATGACGCTCTGCTCGATGAATACCGTGGACGTAGCTTCATACTGCTTGGGGAGCGAATAACTGAAGACAACGGCCGAGGTCATCACGAGCAAGGCGATGGAGACGAACAGCCGTTTCCTGCTCAGCATGAGCCGGACGAACCGTTCGATTTCTTGCATTTGTGACTGGTTCATATGCTATCCCGCGCTTCCTGCTTAGAAAAAGCTTTCATTGGCGATGACGTAATCACCCTGGCGCAGCAAAACGTTCTGCGACAGATCCTTCCCCTCCACGAGCCGCCTGGCGCTGACCTCGATCCGGGTTTCCTGGTCGTTCTCGCGGCGGACGATGACGGTATTGTCCCTGTTGGCGAATTTGTTGAATCCACCGCATTCGAGAATGGCGTCCAGAACGGTCAGACCTTCCCGGTAGGGCAGCGCCCGAGGACTGTTGAACGCCCCCAGAACGTACACATAGGGTTCGGGGAGCGCGGGGAAAAAGATGATGTCGTTGTTGCGCAACGGCACGTCTTGAGTGATGTCGCCCTTGTGGAAGAGAGCGTGAAAGTCCGTATCCAGACGCTGCTGGTTGCGCAGGATGTGGGCGGAGCGCAGGTCCGCCCTGGTCAGATCGACATTGGCCATGAGTTGCAGCAAGGTCGTCTTCTGGCGCAGTTCGTAGACCCCTGAGGGCACACCGCCGCCCACGATGTAGGCCTTGCTGTTCACAATCTGGGACATGGCCACCGTGACCACGGGATCCTTGACCAGCCTTTCGAGACGGGAGGTGATCTCGTGCTGCAGTTGCAACGGCGTCAATCCCTCCGCGTGAATCTCGCCGGCTCCGGGCAACGATATCTTGCCGTCCGGCCTGACCAGAGCGCCTGCGTTCAGGTCGCCCTCGCCCCATACGATAACCTGAAGCACGTCGCCCGCGCCGATGATGTAGTCATCCACCGAGGTTTGTCCCTCGGCGAAGGCGTTCGACGACGCGACGGCGAGCCCAACCACCAACAAGGCAATGCGAACCCAAGCCATCCCTGTACCTCCCCATTTGAACGTGAAAGATTATCTTCCTTTCCCGAACAGCACGACACCGACCGTCCGGAGAATGATCCGCAGATCGAGCATGAACGAAATGTTCTTGATGTAATACAAATCGTAGCGAAGCTTCTCGATGGCGTCCTCGACCGAGGAGCCGTAGGAATAGCTGACCTGCGCCCATCCGGTCAGTCCGGGCTTCACGTAGTGACGCTCGGAATAGTATGGAATGTGCTCCTTGAGCGTGGCCACGAACTCCGGACGCTCGGGTCGCGGCCCCACAAGACTCATGTCGCCGCGCAGGATGTTGAAGAGTTGGGGTATCTCGTCCAACCTGGATTTACGCAGAAAATTGCCGATCCTAGTGATGCGCGGATCATTGACCTGCGACCAGACGGCCCCGGTCTTGGATTCGGCGTCTTGGCGCATGGTCCTGAACTTGTAGATAGTGAAAAGGCGATCGCCTTCGCCCACACGGGTCTGCCGGAAGAGGATCGGGCCGGGCGAGTCGAGCTTGATGGCCAGCACGACGAGCGGCAGCACGGGCAGGAAGACGATGATGCCGGTCAGCGAGAGCAGCACGTCGCTGATTCGTTTGAACGCGCGAAGCAGCCACGTCACCTTGAAGCCGTGGCTGAAGATGAACCAGCTCGGCGTGATGTTCTCGATGAGCAGCTTCTCCGTGACCTTTTCATAGAAAGACGGCGCGTCCATGACCTCGATGCCGGAGAGCTTGCAGTTCAGCATCTCCTGGACGGGGAAATAGCCCCGCCGTTCGGCGAGCGAGACGACGAGCTTGTCGGCCATGAAGTTCCTGGCCACACGCAGCAGCCGTCCGGCAGGTCCCTGTCCGGACTCGCCGACATGGGCGGGATCGTTCAGGTCGCAATGTGTCGAGGGGCAGTCCACCCGGCCCAGATAGATGTACCTGCCGCCACTGGCGGCGATCAGGTCGCCCATCTGCTCCGCAAGGGGGCCGTTGCCGACGATGAGCACCCGCTTGACCATGCCGGGAATGACATGCCTGAAGCGGTTGAACAGAAACTCGATGAATTTGATGCCCACAAAGGCGGCCAGACCGAACATCACCAGGCTCGTCTCCTCTCCGTGCAGGCCGAAGGCCGAACCGAGGGCGAAAAACATGAGCAGGGAGACGCCGGTGGCTGTCAACAAGCACAAAAGCCCACCCGAGGCACGGCACCTGCTCGTCGAGGCGAAAACCGCTCCGATAACCACGGACGGCAGGACCGTTATGAGCAGAAACTTGCCAGTCTGGTCGTAAAAAGCCTCCTGTCCGAGCGTCTCGCCGAGATTCGGGCCGAACGCATGGATGGCGAAGGCCAGGGCCAAAAGCGCCATCAGGATGTCCTGGGCGAACGTGCGCAGTATCATTCCCTTCATCGCCGATCCTCCTCAAACCCTCTTCGCTACTGCGTCCTCAAGGTGTGCATGAGCTGTTCAGCCTTCACGCGACCCTCGAATTCGCTTGCCGCAAGAGCGATTTCCAGCATTTCCACGGCCTCTTGCCGTCTGTCGAGCTCGGCATATGCCAGGGCGATGTGGTACTTGATCACGGGATTGCCGGGCGCGAGCGCCTTGGCCCGCTCCAGGACGCGCAACGCATCCTGGGGCCTTTTGTTGCGGATCAGGACGTAGCCCAGCGTGTCGATCACGGACGGATCGTTGCCAGCTTGGGTGAATGCCGCCATGGCGAGGTTCATGGCGATCAGCCTGGTCTCCTCGTCTTCGGCGTAAAGCATCGCCAGGTTGTTCAGGGCGGGCGCGTGATCGGGTTTCGCCTGGATTGCCTGGAGATAATATTCCACGGCCTTGTCCCGGTCGTCCCGCAGTTGGCTGACCATACCCTTCCCAGTCAAAGCGCTCGCATTGTCGGGCTCGACGGCAAGCACCGCATCGAAGGCCTGATTAGCCTTGTCGAGCCGCCTGTTGCGCAGATGGAACTCGCCCATGGCCATGCCGATCTGAGTATTTCCAGGCTCGGCCGCCACGGCCTTGGCCAGGGTGTCCTCGACGCCGTTCAGGTCATGGCGGGCTTCGAGAATTCCGGCCAGGGGAATGTAGGAGGCGGCGCGCTTGGGTTCGAGTTGGATGAGCCTGCGGGCGCTCTCCTCGGCCTTGTCGAGTTCGCCGACGGACATCCAGGCCCTGGTCCGTTCGAGGGTGCCACCCCATGGGTTGGCCGTCTCCAACTGACCGAAATAGACCATGGCCCGATCGATTTCCTTCCTGGCCATGTGCAATCTGGCCTTGGCTTCGACCACGGCGAGATTGCCGGGACGCGTATGTGCTTCCTCGTCAAGGATCGCCAAGGCCTCGTCGCTTTGCCCATGCTTTTGAAGAAAAGCCGCCAGGATCAACGCGGAGCCGAGATCGCCGGTCGCCCTGGCCCTGGCCAGACGGTCCCTGGCCTCGTCTTTTTTGCCTTGCATCTCAAGTACCGACGAGGAGCCGATGAGGGAGCGAACGTCTTCAGGACGCATGGTCAGCACCTGGTCGTATTGCGCCAGGGTCTCGTCGGGACGTCCCTGGGAAAGATGGTAGGCGGCCGCGTTGTAATAGGTCTGCAAAAACTCCGGATTCGCCTCCCTGGCCTTGGCGAGGTACGCCTCGCACGACGCCATGTCGCGGCGCCCGAGGGCGTCCTTGGCCAGCGCGTTGTAGAGGACCGCGTCGCTCTTCCCGCCCGAGATGCCGTCTTCGAGCACCGCGATGGCGGCTGCATGACGCCGATTGCGTATATAGTGCGTGTGCAGGGCCAGCCTGGCGTCCACGCCCTGGGGCGAGAGCTTCACGGCGCGCAGCAGATCCTGTTCGCCCGCGTCGTCTCCCTGTGAAATCTTCAAAAGACCCAGCTTGAGCAGCAATCCGTAGTGGGTGGGAGCTAGCTCCGAAGCCCGGGAAAGCTCGATCACCGCCGCCTTGTGTTCTCCACGGAGCATGAGGCCGTCGGCCTTCAGGGCGTAGCCGCGATAATCCGCGGGCGCCGACTCGATCAGACGCTGCGCCGCGGCGAGCGCCTCTGGCGCCCGGCGCTGGCGCAGGAATATCTCGCCGAGCATCGCCCGCGCCTGGGTGAATTCCGGGCTGTAGTCCAGCACGGTCTGTAGATGGGTAACGGCCATTTCGAGGTTGCCGACCTGGTAGTTGGCCATGCCAAGCATGTAGAAGGCCTCCAGATCCGGCTGGATGCGGATGGACTTCTGCAGCGAGAGGATCGCGTCCTCGTATTTGCCTTCCCTGAAATTCACGAGCCCCATCAGCCTGTGTCCCTCGGCCCTGTTGGGATACTCCTTGACCATGGAGGCGGCGGAGGCGCGCACGGTCTCAAGGTCGCCCTTGTCCGCCAGCAGGCTGCCCTGACGATATTTTGCGAAGAGATCGCCGGGATAGATGGACGTGATGCGGGTATAAGCGTCGAGCATGCCCTCGGTATCGCGATCCTGGGTTTCGAGCTGAGCCAGGGCGTGCAGTCCGCCGCGATGGTTGGGATGATCCTTCAGCAGGGCCTCCACCACCTCGCGCGCTTTCGCCCGGTCACCTTGCGACATGAAGGTATGAACCAGGGCGAGCTTGGCCGAGATGCGATCCGGCTCGGCGGCAAGGGCCTTTTCCAGATACGTCTTGGCCCTGGCCAGATCGCCCGAGATGGTCGCCGAGTAGGCAAGCTGTTCAAGCGCGGTCGCGTCGGCCGGATGATCCTCGAGATACTTTTCGAGCAGCGGCACCGCGACTTCCGGCTTGTTCTGATGGTTGGCGATGCGCCCCAGATGAAGCCTGACGCGTTTGTCATAGGGATTTTGCAGCAGCACTTTCTGGAATTCTCGCTCGGCATGCTCGAACTTGGCGGTCTCGATGTATGCCAAGCCCAGATTGTAGCGCGCCTCGACGAAATTGGGGTCCTTCTCCAGGGCGTTGCGATAGTGGATTATGGCTCCGTTGTAATTCCCTTCCTGGAACAGAGCCTGTCCCTCGGCATTGAGAGACTCCTTCGTGTGACCCTCGCAACCGGTCAGCATGGCGATGACCAGCAACAGGACGGTACCGAGTGCGAAGTGCGTGCGCACGCTTTTCCCCCATTGTCCCACAGCGCTTCGATTACTCATCGAAACCGCGTCTCGCGGAACCGTTTTCATATCGATCCGATTTTCCAAGAGCCTGCAAAGGGAGGAAGGAGCAGGTGGTTCGCGCGAACGGGACGCGCGCGCCACCTGCAAGTTGCGCCATCCCCCTTCCGCATAATCAACGCCCTTCCCCGATGCGTTCTGCCCCTGAAGAGCGAATTGCGTGCCACTCATTCGGAAAGCCTTGAAAGCCCGTGGCAGCGGCTCATTGGCCCTTTCGACATGAACCGACCAAGGCCAAGCGAGAGGCAAATGGCCTCCGGTTTTTCCGGACTATTCCGGAATTGTCGTACCCAAAGCTCTCCTGCCCAACGAATTATAAACAACAAAAACAGATGGTTGCAGTGCGCTAAGCAAGGAAACCCCGCCAACTGGGGGTTCGGCGGCCTATCACTTCTGAGTCGAAAGCATGCTCGATGACGAGTTTCGCCAGATAAAGATTTCAGAGAAGCGCCGCAGGCGAAATGAACGAAGGAATCGATGCCGATGCGCGTCTCCACGCACGAAACGACCCGAACCGCCCGAGCTTTCCGCACTCGACGGCGCATCCCGGAGATCGGAACGTTTGCACAAATCTTGTAAGGATGGGGCCGCCACCTGCGAAGAAAATCCTCTTTGGAGCACTACCCATGGACATTCTTCGCACTGCGATTCAGGAAAGGATTTCAGGCAAAGCCGCACGCTGGCTTGTCACCGGGGCGGCGGGATTCATCGGCTCGAACCTCGTGGAGGCACTGCTCAAGCTCGACCAGGAGGTGGTCGGCATCGACAACTATTCAACCGGCCATAAAAGGAATCTCGACGAGGTGCACGACAAGGTCAGCCCCGCGCAATGGGGAAGATTCGTGATGCACACCGGGGACATCCGGTCCGCCAGGGATTGCTCCACGGCGGTCGAAGGGGTGGATTTCGTCCTCCACCAAGCCGCCCTGGGCAGCGTGCCCCGGTCCATCGAGGACCCCGTACTGACCAACGAGAACAACGTAGACGGCTTCCTGAACATGCTCGTCGCCTCACGCGACGCCGGAGTCAAGAGCTTCGTCTACGCTGCCTCCAGTTCAACCTACGGCGACCATCCCGGACTTCCCAAGGTCGAGGACGAGATAGGCCGCCCACTCTCGCCCTATGCAGTGACAAAATACGTCAACGAGCTCTATGCCGAGGTCTTCGCCAAGTGCTACGGCTTTCAGGCCACCGGACTTCGCTACTTCAACATCTTCGGCCCGAGACAGGACCCCGAAGGTGCATACGCGGCGGTCATCCCCTGCTGGTTCGCCGCGCTCCTGCACGGCAAGACCCCGCGCATAAACGGCGACGGCCTGACGAGCCGCGACTTCTGCTATGTGGACAACGCAGTGCAGGCGAACATTCTCGCCGCTTGCAGCCGTAACAGCCATGCGCAAGGACAGGTTTACAACGTCGCCTTCGCGGAGCGCACCACCCTGAATGAACTCTTCGGCATGATCCGCGACATCGTGGCCCGCGTAAGGCCTGCCGTCGGCACGATCACGCCCGAGTACGGGCCGGAGCGGCCAGGCGACGTCAGGCACTCGCTGGCCGACATCTCTCGCGCCAGGAACCTCATCGGTTACGCGCCGACCCATTCCATCCGCCAGGGGCTCGAAGAGGCAGCGGAGTGGTATGTGCATGCCCTGGCCTAAGGAAACGCCGTGAGGTCGATGGCTTTCACCCTGGCTCTGCGCAATTTGGTGCACGACAAGATCCGGCTCGCCGTGACCCTGACCGGTGTCATCTTCGCCGTGGTCCTCATCAGTGTGCAGATCGGCATCTTCATAGGCTTCACACGGACCATATCCGGCGTGATCGACAACTCGGGCGCGGACATCTGGATCGCCTCCAAGGGCCTCAAGAACTTCGACATCGCCTTGCCCATGGACGAGCGCAAGGTCTATCGGACGCTCTCGGTGCCAGACGTGGAGAAGGCGGCCAAGTTCATCGTCCAGTTCGCCAACTGGAAAAAGCCGCGCGGGGGCCAGGAGTCGATCCAGATCGTCGGTTTCGAGACGCGTTCGGGCCTGGGCGGCCCCTGGAACGTCATCCAGGGGTCGCTCGGGGCGCTGGACATCGAGGACACCGTTTTCGTCGATGAACTCTACCTCGACCGGCTCGGCCTCGAAGGAGTGGGAGAAACAGCCGAGATCAACGATCGCCGCGCCCGCATAGCGGGCATGACGCGCGGCATCCGTTCCTTCACGACCTCCCCCTTCGTCTTCGCTTCCTTCAAGAACGCGCTGCAGTACTCCACGGTGGCCGAGGACCAGACCATCTACATCCTGGTCAAGGCCAGGGAAGGGGCCGACCTGGAGGATCTGAAAGGACGTCTCGCGGTCGCCGTGGGCGACGTGGACGTCTTCACCACCGCCGAGTTCAGCGCACTGACCCAGCATTACTGGATGTTCAGCACCGGCGCCGGGGTGGCCCTGCTCCTGGCGGCCGGGCTCGGCCTCGTGGTGGGCATGGTCGTGGTGGCCCAGACGCTTTACGCCACGACCATGGATCACCTCCCCGAATTCGCCACGCTCAAGGCCATGGGCGCGCCAAACAGCTACATCTACCGCATCATCACCCTGCAGGCCGCGTTGAGCGCCGTGGTCGGCTACTCGGCCGGAATGGCCCTGAGCCTGGCCGCCGCACGCGCCAGCCGCCACGGCGACGCGCTGGTGCTCATCCCCTTCGAGTTCGCGGCGGCCATGTTCGCGGTCACCCTGGCCATGTGCCTGGGCGCTTCGTTCATCTCCATCAACAAAGTCACGCGCATCGACCCGCTTGTGGTCTTCAAGGGCCGGTAACCATGCACGTTGCAGCCAACGACTCCCTGGCCCCCATCGAGATCATGGGCGTCGGCAAACGCTTCGGCAGCGGCACGAGCGCGACCATAGCCCTCGACGACGTGAGCCTGTCGGTGGGCCGGGGGGAGATATTGCTGCTCATGGGGCCGTCGGGCTCCGGCAAGACCACGCTGCTCTCGATCATGGGCTGCATCCTGCGTCCGGACAGCGGAGTCGTGCGCATAGCGGGCCAGGACGTCACCAAGGCAGGTCAGGACGCTCTGTCGTTGGTGCGACTGCGCCACATCGGCTTCATTTTTCAGGAATACCATCTCTTCCCGACGCTGACCGTGCTGCAGAACGTGCTCGTCTCCCTGGACCTGAAGGGAATCAAGGGCGTTGCGGCGCGCAAGGCGGCCACGGCGGGCCTTTCGGCCGTGGGCCTTGGCGACAGGCTCAATGAGTATCCGGCCAAGCTTTCCGGCGGTCAGAAGCAGCGTCTGGCCATCGCCAGGGCCCTGGCGGGAGAGCCCGGCATAATCCTTGCGGACGAGCCCACCGCCGCGCTGGACTCCGAAACCGGCCGCTCCGTGCTGAACCTTCTGCGTGGACTGGCCCACGACCTGCAACGGACCCTGGTCATCGTGACCCACGATCCGCGCATCATCGAATACGCCGACAGGGTCGTCCGCATCGAGGACGGCCGGATACTGCCCGCCGGGAGCGACCCGGCGGGAAGCACATGTCCCACTCCCGCCCAGGAGACCGCCCCATGAAACCAGGCCGCATCGTCTTTTTCGCGCTCCTCGCCGCCCTGATCGCGCTCGGCGCGCATTTCGCCGGGCTGTTCTCTTCCCAGGAGGAATCAAAAGCCCAGCAGCCTTCGTTCATCGCGGCGATCCCGAAGGACACGCACGCCTGGATCGTGGCTCCGGGCAGGGTCGAGCCCATTTCGGAAGAGCTTAGGCTCGGCTTCGACACCCCCGGGATCCTTGCGGCCGTGCATGTCGAGGAAGGAGACAGCGTGTCGAAGGGAGCCGTGCTGGCCGAGTTGGTCAACGCCGAGCACCTGGCCCGGCTCGACGCGGCCACGGCCCGTGTGGCCGCTGCCAAGGCCGAAGTACAGCGGACCATGTCCGGCTCGCGCCCCGAGGAAAAACGCGAAGCCCTGGCCGCCCTGGAGCAGGCCGAAACGGTGATGCGCATCGCGCGCATCGAAGCCGAACGCCGTGCCTCGCTTCTGGCTCAAGGGCTGGTGGACCAGGAGACGGCCGACCGCGCCGCGCGGGATTACGAGACCGCCGCGGCCGAGCATGAGATGCGTCGGCAGCAGCTCCTGGCACGCGACAGAGGACGCCGGGAAGACATCGTCATCGCCCTCTCCACGCTCGAAGCCGCACAAAATGAAGAAGCGGAGGCCCGGGCGCTTCTGGACAAAACCCGCATCCACGCGCCGAAGGGCGGAAACGTGCTGAAGATACACCGCAGGGCAGGCGAGATGGTGTCCGTCTTTTTCGACAGCCCGGTTCTGACCGTGGGCGACATAAGCACCTTGCGTCTGCGCGTGGAGGTGGACGAGCGAGACGTGGGGCGGCTGCGCCTGGGCCAACGGGCCTACGCCACGGCCGAAGGCTTCGGCGACGCGCGGTTCTGGGGCACGATCACGCGCATCGGAGGCCTGATGGGCCGAAAGACCGTGCATTCCGACTCCCCCTCGGAACGCAAGGACACCAAGGTGCTCGAAACCCTGGTCACTCTTGACGAACACCCCACTTTGCCGGTCGGCCTGCGCATGGAAGTCTACATCGAGGACAACCGCTGACAGGCTGTTCCCCAAAACACTCTGTGCGGCGTGGCCGCACGAAAGCATCGGCCTCACGCAGAGATGATTTTCACGCGGGGTCGATGCTTTCGTGCGTATCGCCCCAAGCGCTTCACGCTGCTCTCGATCATCCGGTCGATCCGCCGCCAAGGTGTTAAACTTCACGAAGCGCCTGTCGAGACATCTTACAAAATCCAGACCTTGCACCCCCCACTTGAGCAACAAAAAGTAAATAAAATCATTGTTATACATGGTGGCACGCCCCATGCAATCATTTGGGCGTTCGCAATCGAAAGCACCGTTTTACTGGAGGACTACCATGCAACGCATCAAGACGATCCTGGCAATGGCCCTGTTGGCCCTGCTGCTCTGCGCGGGAAGCGCGTTCGCGCAACCCACGCTCGGCCCCGGGTTCAACTTCATCACCTTCACCAACTTCGAAAACCGCATTCCCGTCGAGGGCGACAACGACCTCATCCTTCCGGGCGACATCTTCTACGGCATCGCGCGCATCGATGCCATCGACTGGGCCTCGACTCCGGTCTCCCCGGACTGGATCCCGACCCTGAACACCCAGTACCTGCAGGGTTACTTCTTCACGCAGGTGGCTTCGGTCACCCCGGTCAACGACGATCAAGTCATTATCATCTTCGAGACCCCGACCGTGAGCGATCCCTACGGCGTGATCAGCGACGCCGATCTCGCCCAGGGCGTGGTCCTGAAGTGGTTCGAGTCCAACACTCCCTTGATGTTCACCAGCGAGGCCGCGAGCGTCGCCTCGGCCACCGACGGCAGCCTGTGGCTGAGCCTCTCGATTGAAGACGGCTACTGGTGGAGCCTGGCGCTTCCCTCGGCCGCCGGCCTCGGCGCCAACACCTTGGTCGCCGACTCCTTCTACGGCCTGAACGCGGTGGACGGCTCGGCCAGCAGCGGTCTGATCCAGATCAACGATCCCATCGAAGATCTCTTCGACCTCGACGTGAACTTCTACGGCCAGGCCAAGGTCTTCACGAGCGATCCCAACAACCCGACCGGCGCCTTCTGGGAATTCTACAGCTCCGACCCCGCGGTCGTGGCCACTCCCGAGCCCGGCACCCTGCTGATCCTCGGCTCCGGCCTCCTCGGCCTGGCTGCTTCCCGCCGCCGCCGCAACAAGGCCTAAGCCTGCAACACACGACCCCCTCCCCAGTGGCGGGGAAGGAGAGAGCGATCTCTCCTTCCCCGCCACATCAGTTTCGGCCGCTGCGCTTCCACATTTTTGTCCGGCGACATTTCCAGTCTCGTCTCCTAACCGAGCCAGCCTCGATAAACAGGCTTTCCTGCCCCGGTCTCCCATTGGAAAGCATCCCCCGAGTCCATGGCTGAAAGGCCCTGCCGTATCTGCACATGTAGCCAAAGTTCCCGTCCCATTCTCGCGACGGAAACAGGGCGCTGGAAACAAGGCGCACAAAAAGTCCAAGGCCGACACGTATCGAACGTACGCGTCGGCCTTGGACTTCTCAAAGCAACACAGCGGCTGATTCCCCTTCAGCAGTCCATCACATCAGGAATTGCTCGACGGGCTTGCGATAGGTTCCGTACCGGATGGGCCTGGCGTAGCCGATGCGGAAGAGCATGACCTGCCCTTCGCGCGAGAAATCGACCGCGGGAAAAAGCGCGTCGAATTCGGGCCACAGGGCTTTGAGCATTTTGCCGTGGCGGGGTGAGAACGCCTGCTCGCCCTCCATGTCCCAGCGCAGACGAAACAGGGTTATGGCGGTCATGGGCTGCATGGCCAGTCCCAGGGCCGTCAGCTTGAGCCAGCAGCGCTCCAAGGCGCGCCCGCCGTTCACGAAGTCGGCCCAACCGAAGCCCGGCGCGGTCAGCAGACACACGGCCCCGCTGTTCACGATGCCCCGCGCCGAGTGCATGGCCACCATGCGGCCCGCGCCGATGGCATTGGCCACGCGCATGGCGGACCACGGCCGGGTCAGCTTGAGGAACTGCTCGCCCGCGAATCCGCCATAGAGATTTTTCAGGGGCAACCCGTCGCGCGTTTGCTCGGCCTCTTGAGGAGTGAAGCGAACCATGTGAGCGAAATGCTCGTGCAGGCCCTGGTGCTCGGTACGAATACGATCCGCCTGAAAAACGAGCCGCCCGAGCGCCTTGAGATCCTCGCGGCCGCGCACCGTGTGCAAGCGGCAGCCCAGGCGTTCTGCCTCGGCGGCGAAGCGGCCGACAAGGCCCGTGGAGATCTCTTTTCGCTTGAAGAGCCGCCGGTTCGTGCAACGCTCCCAGATGACCTCGCAGAGGGGATCGGCCTCGGACGCGCCCCGGTCCAGCCCGACCTCGGCGATGAGGCCGTCGCCTCCAATCGCTCCCGGCAGGCGCACATCGGCCGACAAGCCGAGTTCGCTCGCCGCGACGACAATATTTTCGACCGCCGCGCCGCAGGATATCTGCGTGGCTATCTGACGGATATTGAAGAATGATGTGTCCGCTTCGGCGACCATATGCACGCGCAGCGTGTCTCCGTTCCTGGAAAAACGCCAGGGCTGGACATTGTCGCCGGAAGGGGCGGCCACTGCGGCGGCAACGAGATACCTGAACACCTCGCCTGAGACTACGCCGCCGCCTTGCTCTCCCTGGGGTGCGGGCAGCCTGGGACGCTGCGCGGGCTCCTGATGACCGATCCGTCCTTGGCGCGCCAGAAGAAAGGTCCTGGCCACGGTGAGCTTGGCCCGTTGCACGGGGTTGCGATTGCCCCAGGCCAGGCGCCCGACGCACAGTTTTCCGAAGTAGGGATCAAACTGCAGGTAGGATGGCGCGGAACGAAGTCCCGGCCGCCCGAGAACGATGCGCACGGCCTCCATGGAGGCCATAGCGGCGCATGCCTGGCAAGCTATGAACGACGACGGCCCCTTGCGGCGCTGCAAACTGATCCGCGTCCGGTCCACATACCTGAAATGGACGGCGCGTGGAGCAAGTCCCATGGCGAATCGCAGGAAGCATTCCTCCTGGCTCAAACCGTCATGGATGTCGAAATATTCGTCAAAGGACATCCCTCTGGGCGAGAACACCAGCATAGCCGTGCTGAAGCCAAGCGGCCCTGCCGTTATCACGGGCACGCCCATTTCCTTCGCGCGCATGAACATGCGCCGCCGCATGTCGAACACGAAGAAGTCAAGCCCATCCACCACCATGGTCGCGCCGCCGAGAAACGCGTCGAGGTTGCCCTCGGTCACGCCGTCCGCAAACAGCTCGGTTTCGATAAAGGGATTGATGGCCCTGGCCATTTCGCACATGACATCGAGTTTCTTGCGCCCGAGCGTATCGATCGATGCACCGGCCTGTCGGTTGACGTTGACCAACTCGAACCTGTCTGGTTCCGCCAGACGAAACCTTCTGAACCCGCACCGCACGAGTGATATGAGATGCTGTCCCCCGACTCCGCCAAGCCCAGGTATCGCCACCACGGCCTCGGCCAGGGCATCCTGCTCGTCTATGGAAAACAGGCCGTGATTTCTCGCAAAGGCGATATCCTGGTAATCAACACGGCCCCTTGACCATTTTTCGTGGAGAGGCATCTTGGAATCCTGGGACAGCATCGATTCCCCCGACAAGAAAGGGTTCGGACTCAGGCGACCATGGATGGGACGTAAATGGCCTTATGGTACATCCGCTCAATGTACTCATACTGCTTCTGGGTGAGCCCTTCGAGTATCGTCGGCTTGTGCATCAGCAGATCGCGGGCCGCGTCATAATCGAGAAGTTGGTTGCGTTCAACGTCGATGGCCTCGATGTCGGGATCGACCGAACTGTAGTTCATTTTCAGAAAGAACGAGGCCAGATCAGTCTCGAAATCACTGTCACCGTAAACTTCTCGCAGTTTTTCCTGATAGGTGTCGAAGTTCACGCGCATGGCGACTGCGGGGGCGTTCACGGCCTCGTAGAATTTCTCTTCACCAAGCTGCTCGCACAGCATGATGTCCGAGTAAAACCTGACATGCTTCGGATTGACCATGAGGCAAAGATCATTGACCCTTGTCAGAAACGCATAATTTATGACAGCTTTGTACAAATACATGACAACGTTCTTCCCACGAACGCTTCTTTCTGTCGCAAGAGACCCTATCTCTACGATCTTCCTCCCCTGCACCCGCAGCCCATCGAGCTCACTCTTGTATAGCGAGTCCATCGGCACTCCGAACAGTTTCGTATCAGGAGTGTATGAGATCGTTGAAATAACGTCTTTGAAGGATTGAAAAATAAAGACACACGTTTTTGGCAGAAAGTTATAAACACTGTACAGCATCTGCTTGGGATGCTGAGCACTGATGTACCCCTGGCTGTTGTATTCCGCGTAGATGAGCTTAAAGGCTTGAGAAAGCTCGTCGAGTGTCTCGGCGATCTTGATGCTTGGTCTGTCCAGGTCTCCCAACTTGGCCGCAGTGAGGGCCGAGCGGCGGATCCGAATGGTCCGCCTGCGCTCAATTGAACGCTCCATGTCCTTCCCCTTGTCGTAGAGGCGAAATGCACGAGAATGCGCGCGAGCCCAGGTCGCCCATCCTGGAATACGCACGGCGAGGCAGCCGGTTTGCCCTGATGGGGAAAGTCCGGCTTTTCATTGCACAGCGAGAAATGTGCCAGAAATTGGCGAATCGACTGTAATTTGTCTTCAGTCCGGCCAACGCGGACATGCCTCATGAAAAAAAGAGTCAGACAAGTAGGAATCCGCCCGCGACGACACCAGCCAACACGCCGAAATTAAAAGCCAATATCCAACGTGTTCCCGTCCTGTGAATCTTGATGAGGGAAACGGCCAGTGCGCTCAAAGCCACGAGCAGAACCACCAACCAGTCGAGGGATAACCCGATCCATTCCATCAGATGTTTACAGACGTAAATCTCCACGTATCCGACCAGCACGCCGTGGGCCAGGGATATCGCTCCGAGCTTGCTCAAGAGGTCGTCCGCCGCCTGAATGGCTTGGCTGACGAGAATCGCGGCGATAAGCGCAAGCACGTATACCAAGCGAGCCTCCGAGGTAGCGCCGATCATTTCGAGAATGCGATCGAACTCTCGCTGCAATCGCCGGTCCATCTTTCATGGACTGCGGAATTCGCGACGCCCGATATGGCATATCCCTTGCTATCACGCCATGCAGAACATCAAGGAGCCGTGTCATGAAAAAAGCCGTTTTCCTCTTTGCGCTTCTGTCCTGCATGCTTTTCGCCCCGAATGCCCGTGCGGACTTCGTGTTTGGAGACGGCACGATCCATTGGCCCGGCTTCCCGAGTCAGAACGCCAAATACGGCGCCGAGCAAAACAGCAAGGACGTGTGGGGAACCCCCGACATTCTCGGCGGGGTGTTTACCTTCGACGGCCATTACCTGACCGGCATCCAGATAGACTACAAGTACCCCACCCAGAGCGGCTGGGACGCCTTCGCTCCGGCTGACTGGTTTTTCGACGTCAACGCCGACGGGACCTGGGACTACGTCATCACGAGCCAAGAGCGGCTCACTGACTACGCCACCGCGCGGCAGCCGGGAGACTGGGCCGTGTACGGGGTAAGCCTCGACTTCGCCGATCCGGGCTCCTACTACTTCTCCGTTGCGCCGAGCGGCTTCCTTCCTCGCTACGACCATCCGGTCAAGGCCGATCTCGGTGATTCCGAGCTTCTCGGTTACGCCGAGTTCTCCGGCTGGCGCAACTCCAAACCCAACACTTCCACCACCTACACTGCCCTCTGGGATCTCTCCAATTCGCCGATATTCTTCGGCGGCAACGGCGGTGAGTTCATCTACGGCTTCGCGCTCACCTGCGCCAACGACGTCCTCTACGGGACAGGACCGGTGCCCACGCCCGAACCCGGCACCATGCTTCTGCTTTTGGGCGGCGCAGGGGCCATGTTCGCCAGACGGCTGCGCAAAATGAGCTGAAACCGCTCGAACCAAAAAACAACGAGGCCCGTTGTCCTTTTTCGGGACAGCGGGCCTTGCCGTTTGGACGAGCCGGATGCTGGACGCCATGAAAACGGAAATGTGTAAAGTTCTTCGTATAAAAATGTCGGAGAACTTTCCATTTTTCGAGCGTTGTCGGCGCCCCACCCAGAATTTACGCCCGCCGTTCAGCCCGATTCCGCGGCCGGGGCGCAAATATCGCTCAATATCGCGGGGGACGGAGCTTTCACGACAAACGATCCCATTGCCGATTTAACGCGCCGCCAGCGACCAGCCAGAACATTTTTTGCAATCTTTGTATGATTTTGAATCCACCGGCATTTGTGAACAACGACAGAGAGGCACATGACCCTCCCCGAACCGGCCAGCGACGCCCGTCAGCGCGTACGATCCCTGGTGCAGGCGATCAAACGTCTGCCTCCGCCGCCTGTCCTGCTTGCCCAGGCGTCCTCGAAAGTCTCTCACAACTCCATCTCGCGAATCATCGCCCAGGATGGCTTCCTCACACAACGTTTCATCGCCTGGGAGAAGAACGCGCGGGGCGGGATGTTGGAAGACGAAATCATCGAGAAGGCCATGGCCCGGTTCGGCGAGGCCGACCTCGTCGGCTTCACCCTCGAACATCATGTCCACCGTGTTTTGCTCGGAAACTTCACTCCAGACGATCCAGTGATCGTCGGCCTCAGAAGCCACTCCCTAGCCTGCGCCGTGGCCGCCAGGTCGCTCGCCGAGCAAATCGACCCGACGCTGGCGGGCCAGGCGTTCGCGTGTGGCCTTGTGCATGACTGCGGCAAGGCGCTGCTCTTTCGCCTCCATCCCGAGCGCTACACCTTGATCACGCAATCGCCGGACATCCAGCGAAAAGATACCAGAGCTCTTGAAGTGATCAATTTCGGTCTCGACCATGCCGTGGTCGGCAAATGGATGCTCGAACACTGGAAAGCACCGTCCTCGATCATCAACGCGGCCTGGCTTCACCACCACAAACCGGCCGCCGTCCGCGACTCGCTCGCGCGGTCGGCGGTCCTCGGATTGGTCGCCTTGGGGGACATCCTCGCGCGAAACGTCATGTCGGAAGCTCTACGCCCCGAAGACCACGACCGTACAAAGCGATTGGCGAACAAACTGGGCATTGCGGAAGAAATCGTGCTCTTAGTCAGACATGGGATTCCGGAGAAATACTGCGCGTTGGCCGAATTGATTGGCCTCGACCCGAACATTGTCTCCTTTTACCGGACGTCGCTTGCGCGGGCGCACCAATCCATTTCCCGGCACGCCAACGAGCGGACCGTCAGGCGCGGCGAACCGAACCTGCCCCAGCGTTTCCTTTCCATCGTCGGACGTTTTGGCCCTCGTCTCGCCTTGGCTGTGGCTCAAGCGGAAATCTTCAACCTGATCCATTCCTGCATTTCCGAAATGCTCCCCGAGTATCAAGGTTGCTTGGCGTTTTCCGAAAATGCGGGAAGCGCCTTCGAGGGCGTGGCCTGGAACGGCCAAACAAACTGCGGCTTGCGCATCGCCGAAGGCCGCCCGGAAATTCCGCCCGACACGGCCCCTCTTCTCGGCGACCTGATTGAGAACACGCTGGCGGAGCATGCGGCAGCGGCGCATCGCAGCCAGGAAGGCAGGCGGGAACGTTTCTCGAAGCAGGGTTACGCCGCCCTGTTCAACGTCGATGAACAATCGAGATGCATTTTCGCCATCGGTATCGATGAACAGCCTTTTTTCGAACACGAACAGGTGTTGTGGTGTCTACGCCAGATAGCGGACTTGGCTTGCGCGCATCTCGGCAGGCTGAAGGTCCTGGAGACGCTGACGACGAAATCCGAAGAGCTTTCCTCCGCGCTCAGCCGCCTCGAAAAGGCTCGGGACAGGGAACTGCGCGCGGAACGGCTCTCGGCCATCGGCCATGCGGCTGCGGGAACGGCCCAGGAGATCAATAATCCCTTGTCCATCATCTCGGCCCGAACCCAGCTTCTGGAACGGCAGGAAAGCGATCCGCAGAAGAAGCGCAGTCTGCGCCAGATGCTCACGCAGGTCGAAAGAATTACGGATACGATGCAAAATCTCATGGATTTCGCCAGACCGCCGCAGCCCGTGTTCGAACGGACATCCCTGAACAGCCTCGTCGAGGAATGCCTTCCGCTGGTGGGCGGCCACGCCAGGACGGGCGTGTCCATAGTCTTGCATCTCGCGGAGGATCTGCCGGACGTCATGGTGGATCAGGCCCAAATGAAACGCCTGATCGTCAACCTGTTGCTAAACGCCCTGAACGCAGTGGAGGACCGCGGGGACGGGCACATAACCATTACGACGCGCCTCGGCCTGAACGGCTCCCGCATCGTTCTCGGCCTGCGCGACACGGGCAGTGGCATCCCCAGAGAGATGCTGCCGAGAGTCTTCGATCCTTTCTTCACCACCGGCGGCAGATCGCCCCTCGGCCTTGGACTTTCCGTCTGCCACGGCATCGCCAGCAACCATCATGGCAGCCTGGACGTAAGCAGCCGGGAGGGAGAATGGACCGAATTCACGTTGGCTCTGCCGACCAGGGACCAGATGCATCGGGCCTCGAATTCAGACGTGTCGGCTTTTATGCAACACCGCCCCCCCATGGCCATGGTCTGCGACGTTCTTGTCGCCGAATCCGACCCAGCGATGCGCGATTCCCTCGCCCTAGCCCTGGAGCAGGCCGGTCACCAAGTGGACGCCGTTGCCGACGCAGCCGAGGCGTTGGATTTTCTCTCCCAGTTCGAATACCGCCTAGCCGTCATGAACATCGACCTGAGCATCGCGGAGGTTCCACTTTTGGCGACCGCCTTGAAAACATTCCCGCAAATGGCGGTCGTGGCCCTCGTCGATGCGCAAAGCGCCTCCCGCATTCCCGAGGCCATGGCCCTCGGGGTGCGGGCGTGCGCCCGAAAACCCATTCACGCCGCGAGTCTTGCCGAGCGCATCGATAGCCTGCTGCGGGCAGGAAAAGCTGGATGACCGGGACCTGACGCACGGCCATCCCGGATACGTCGCCCCGTCTCTCCCGGATAAATCTCGTGCCCCACGAGCAAAGGGCGTCCGACAAACCCGGACGCCCTTTGCTCGCGTTCTCGGCCTGGTTGGCCGACGCCTTTGCTGCACTTAGTTCCGACGAGCGCCCCGCTTGCGGGCCAGCGCGGCCGCCCCCAGGCCGGAGAGAGCCAGGAACAAGGTCGCGGGTTCGGGAACCGCCGGAGGCGGGGGTGGGTCATACCCCTTGACCCAGGCGCTGAATTCGTTTCCTTCTCCGGTGCCGCGAATATGAGCCACTGATATGAACAAGGCATCATGCTTCTCGATTCTGAAGTTAAAATCATCGGCAGTCAGGTCGCTCAGACCGGTGATGAGGATTTTCGAGAGCATGTCGTCCGCGAAGCGTTTGGAGGGCGGATTGGGATAGGGGACATTGACGTCCATGCGCAGCCCCATGCCCGCTATCAAGGCGTCTTCACTGGTGAAATCCTTGGACGTGATCGGCATGACGCCGTCCACATGCGTGAAGACCAAAGCCTCCAGATCCTTCTCGGGATTGAAGTTGAAATACCAGTTGGCCACGAATTCGCCGGAAAGCAGATTGGGTGCGGCCAAGGTCAGAAGCACCCCACCCGCGGGCTGATCGGCAAAGAGCGCCGTGAGCCAAGGCGTGGCCCCGCCTGGCGCCACGCTATCCTCGGTATAGACGTCATTGTACTCGATGTAGAGAATGGATGCCGCAAAAGCCGCACCCTGAATCGCCAAGGCCAAAACAGCCGCCAGCAACAATGAAATGAACATTCTTTTATTGCGCATATCCCCGGACCTCCGTCTTCCGACATGGTGTTGCAAAAAACGTGTCCAAGGAATAAAAAAATAATTTCGGCATATTATGCAAAAAAGAAGTCATCACATTGTCAAGTTTGCCGACAATGTTTCGGAAAAGATTGCATCTGGGAGGATTGACCCGCGCCTTTCATTCGTTCTGCCTGAAACAAATGAATCCAGGATCGTCTCGACATAAAAAGAACGCGGTAAAACGCCGCCCCTACTCCACGGTCACGCTCTTGGCGAGGTTTCTGGGCTGGTCCACGTCCTTGCCCAGGTAGTCGGCGATCTCGTAGGCGAAGAGCTGCAGCGCGGGCAGCGCCGTGAAGCCCGCGAGCGGCCAGAAGACCTGCGGCAGCACCCACGGGTGGTCCACCTCCAGGTCCAGGCCGGGGTTGGTCAGGGCGATGATCCGGCCGCCGCGCGCCTGCACCTCGATGAGGTTGCTTTTGACCTTGCCGAACAATTCGTCGGCCAGGGCGATGGCGAAGGTCGGGAACTTGGGGTCGATGAGCGCGATGGGACCGTGCTTCATCTCGCCTGCCGGATAGCCCTCGGCGTGGATATAGCTGATTTCCTTCAGTTTGAGCGCGCCTTCCAGGGCCAGCGGCCAGGCCGGGCCGCGGCCAAGGTACAGAAAGCTCGTGGCCTCGGAATAGGTCCGCGCCAGCCGCTGCGCCGTGTCGCGCATGAAGGGCAGGTGGTCGTCCAGGAGCTTTGGCATGGCCTGGACGCCCTCGATGCAGGCCGCGCGGTCCTCCCTGGAGAGCAGGCCCTTGGCGTCGGCGTAGCGCAGGGCCAGCAGGAGCAGCATGACCATCTGCGAACACATGGCTTTGGTCGAGGCCACGCTGATCTCCGGGCCCGCCTGGGTGTGCAGCACGAAGTCCGCCTCGCGGTCCACGGACGAGCCCACCACGTTGCACAGGCCGATCACGGGCACGCCGCGCTCCCTGGCCAGCCGCAGCCCGGCCAGGGTGTCGGCCGTCTCGCCCGATTGCGAGACGACCAGCACCTGGTCGCCGGGCGCAAGGATCGGATCGGCGTAGCGGAACTCCGAGGCGATGCACACGTCCACGGGCACGCGGGCCAGCTTCTCGATGATCTGCTTGCCCCAAAGCCCCGCATAGGACGAGGTGCCGCAGGCCACGATGACCAGCCTGCCGGGCACGGGCAGGGCCTCGATCTCGGGCAGGCGCACCGCGCCGGAGGCATGGTCGATGCGGCCCGCCAGGCAGTCGCGGATGACCTTTGGCTGCTCGAAGATTTCCTTGAGCATGAAGTGCTTGTAGCCGCCCTTTTGCGCGGCCTGCACGTCCCAGGTGATGGTCTGGGGCGTCTTCTCCCTGGGCGCGAGGGTCGCGGCGTCCAGGATCTCGTGGCGGTCGGCGTCGATGATCACCATCTCGCCGTCGTCGATGAAGACCACCTCGCGCGTGTAGGGCAAAAACGCGGGCACGTCCGAGGCCAGGAAGTTCTCGCCCACGCCAAGCCCGAGCACGAGCGGGCTTTGCTTGCGCGCGGCCCAGAGCCTGCCGGGCCGGTCCTTGCAGAGCAGCACCACGGCGTAGGCTCCTTCGGCGCGCGAAAGGGCCATGGACAGGGCCTCGCGCATGGAGCCTGTCCGGGCGCGGCACCAGCCCACGAGCTTGGTCAGAACCTCGGTGTCGGTGTCCGACTCGAACGTCAGCCCCTCGGCCAGAAGCTCCTGCTTGAGCTCGGCGAAGTTCTCGATGATCCCGTTGTGGACCATGGCGATGGAGCGCCCGGCGTCCAGGTGCGGGTGGGCGTTGCCGGTCGTGGGCGCGCCGTGCGTGGCCCAGCGGGTGTGGGCCAGGGCCGTGGTGGCGTTCATCACGTTGCCCGCGTGCTCAAGCGCCTCTTCCAGGGCCGAGAGCTTGCCCGGCGCCTTGATCACGGCGATCTCGCCCTGACGCACAAAGGCCACGCCAGCCGAGTCGTAGCCACGGTATTCGAGGCGCTTCAGGCCTTCCATGCACACGGGAACGGCCGGACGATGGCCGCAATAGCCGATAATGCCGCACATGAGATACCCCCTCGCATCTTGTTGCCGGAAACACAAAAATACTGAAGCGTTCTGCTCCGGCTGATATCCGCGACATACTTATCAAGAACTTTGCCAATCAAAAATAATCTTTGATTTCAGGCAAATGAGAGTCGCACGCTATTTGGCGACCACAATAATCCAGGCAAACCGGACAGGACTTCGCAACATATCTGGCGGCCGTCCGTGGATGCGGCACAGCGCCCGGCGTCATGGGAAACGGATCGGGCATGAAAACGGGAGCGAAAAAACGGCCATGCGGACCACGAACGCGTTGCATGAAATAAGCGAAAGCCCAGGAAGCAGGGCAAAGAAAAACGGGTTGCCGCTGACTTGCAGGCGACAACCCGTTGAATTTCCTGGTGGGCTACCGGTGACTCGAACACCGAACCAACTGATTAAGAGTCAGCTGCTCTACCAATTGAGCTAGTAGCCCGTGACGTGGAAGTGCCTTGTATAGAGCCGTTCGCCAGCCGTCAACAGTTTTTTTGCCGCGCCATTGAAAATATTGTCCGAAGCAGAACGGATGCAATCGCCTGGTGCGCCGGATCAGCAGCCCGGCCCGCCAATAACGGGCTTGAAAGCCCTCCCCGGTCGCCGCTCCGCCGCCCCGGCCAGTCGGGCGCGAACCACGACCGACTCCTGCCGTCGCAGGCGATTTCAGGCCCCCAGGGGCCAAACCCTGCCGAATCGATTTCTCCGCCGATTTACCAGCGCACCGGGCTGTGCTAGGAAGCGAGAATCCGCGCCGTCGCGGCGCTTTTTCGATACGAGGTCGCAGCCATGCCGTTTTTCGTCCTTTTCCGCCTTGTCTCGCTCTCCATCCTGGCCTGCCTCGCAACTCTTGCACCCACGACGGCGCAAGCCGAAGACGTATCCGAGCCCGCCTATCCCGTGGAGATGGCCGCGCGGGCCTTGGCCGCGCCCCCCGACATGTCCGCCCATGCGCCCGGCCTGCCTTCCGGCACGGCCCAGATCCTCGAAGTGCTCATAACGCCTGAAAGCGGCTGGTATTTCTACGCCAACGATCCCGGCGCCATGGGTCAACCCACGCGCCTTGCGGCCGAAACCGGCCAGACCGTGCTTACAGTGCTCTATCCCCCTGGCCGGGAAAAACTCGACCCCTTCGGCTCGGGCGAGATGGTGCGCATGTACGAAGGCGCGACGCGGCTCTTCGTCCTCATGCCCGAGGGCCTCACCGGAGATGTATCGCTACGGGCCAGACTTCTGCTCTGCTCGGACGTAAGCTGCCTGCCCGCGGAAGTGAGCAGGCGGATCACCCTTACAGACGACGTCTCGTCCCTGCCCCAGGCCGCAGCCCAGGCATGGTGGCCCGACATGGCCGTGGCGCGCCCCGATGCGACACGAACCGAGCCCGCTCCCGCTTCGCTCGCGCCCTCCGGAGGGATGCAGGCGGCATTCTCCCGTGAAAACATGGCCCCCCGCTACCACGAGCCAGGGCTTGAGGTGCAGGGACTGTTCAAGGCCGCCCTGCTGGCCGTCCTGGCCGGATTCCTCCTGAACCTCATGCCGTGCGTGCTGCCCGTGGCGAGCCTGAAGCTCAAGGGCCTGCTCTCGGGCTGCGCCATTCCCGGCGGCGAGGACGACCCGGTGCGTTGCTTTCGCACCTTCAACTTCTTCTTCGCGCTGGGAATCCTGAGCTTCTTCCTCTTCCTGGCCATCCTGCTGGCCTCGCTGGACCTGGCCTGGGGCCAGATATTCCAGAGCACCACGGCGGTGCTGGCCATGGCCGTGCTCGTCTTCGCCCTCTCCCTGAGCCTGTTCGGCGTCTTCACACTGCCCGTGGTGGACCTGAAGGCCCCGGTGGAAGGCACGCAGACGCGCGCCTCGGCCTTTTTCGCGGGCTGCCTGGCCACGCTCCTGGCCACTCCGTGCTCAGGGCCGTTCCTGGGTGGCGTGCTGGCCTGGACCCTGGCCCAGCCGCCGCTGGTCATCGCCACGGTCTTCGTCTGCATCGGCCTGGGCATGGCCTCGCCCTATCTGGTGATGTGCATCAAGCCCGGCATCTTCTTCATCTTCAACCTGCCGGGCCGCTGGACCCTGTTCGTGGAGCGCGTGGCCGGATTCTTCCTGGCGGGCACGGCCGTCTATCTGCTGACCATCCTGCCCGACTGGGCCATGAACCGGACCCTGATCCTGCTCCTGGCCACGGCCTTCGCGGCCTGGATGTGGGGCGGCTGGACCTCGCTCTCGCGCCCCTTGTGGCACAGGCTCGCCACGCGCGGCGCGGCCTTGGCCATCATCGTGGCGCTCTTTCCCTGGGCCGCGAACCCGCCCATGCCCAACGTCCGCTGGGAGGCATTCGACGCCCCCGCCTTCGAGGAGATGCTCGGCAAGGAGCCGATCCTGGCCGATTTCACGGCCGACTGGTGCCCCAACTGCAAGTTCCTGGAGATGACGGTGCTCACGGAGGGCAATCTGGCACGCTGGCACAGGCGCTACGGTCTGCGCTTCGTGAAGGTGGACCTGACGCGCGAGCATCCCGAGGCCCAGGCCCTGCTCGCGGCCATGGGCAGCCGCAGCATCCCCGTGGTGGCGGTCTTTCCCGTGGGGGAGAAGGCGTTCTCGCCCGTGGTCCTGCGCGACCTCTTCACCACCCCCACCCTGGAGCGGGTGATGGAGCGCGAGCTTACGGAACGCAGATGATGTCGTAGTCGCAGCCGGTGATGCACTCGCCGCCGCTTGGCGTGACCACGAAGGTATTCTCCACGCCCACCATGCCGAGTCCGGGAATGCCGAACTTGGGCTCGATGGCCACCACCTGATTCTCTTCCAGGGGCTCCTCGAAGCCCTCGGCGATGACCGGCCAGCCGTCGATGGCCAGGCCGATGCCATGGCCCACGAACTTCACGGTATTGGGCGCAAGGGCCATGAACCCTTCCAAAAGCCCCTCGCTTTCGGCGCTAGCCATGCAGTGGCGGTACAGTTCGGACGGGATCGCGCCGGGCTTCAGGTTCTCGGCCAGCCAAGCCTGTATCCGCATGCAGAAGTCGTGGCCGCGCTTCGCCTTCTCGGGAATCGTGGCGGCCTCCCCGGCCCACAGTACCTGGGTCTTGTCCGTGGCGTAGCCTTCCAGCGAGAAGCCGCAATCCAGCGCCAGCGGCTCGCCCCTTTGCCATATCTTGCCGCGATAGCCCATGAAGGGCAGGGCCGGGTGCTCGCCGCGAAGCCCCAGCGGACCGTCGAAGACGCTCGGGTAGTTGCCCGAATCCCCGGCCGCCACGTGGCCAAGGAAAATCTCCTCGCCGAAGGAGTTCATGCGCATGTGGCCCATGTGGCCGAGCTCGAAAAAGGCCTGCCAGACGAGGTGCGAGATCTCGCGCTCGTTCATGCCGGGCCGCACCAACTCGGGCACGCGGACCCGAAGCGCCTGGTCGTGGCGTGCCCCGGCTAAACGCATGATGGCAAGCTCGCGATGGCTCTTCACGCCACGCGCGCGGGCCAGCACGCCGTCGCCGGGCAGAAAATCCGTCTGCGTCAGGTTCTTCTGCAACGACTCGGCCAGGTTCCAGGGCAGTCCGCCCTTTTCGGCCGCAACTATCTTCGAGAGCGGGCTGCCGATTTCGGCCGCAAGCCCGGGGATGTCGCGGTAGGAACGGAACTGGACGATGTTCGCCAAGGGCGACTCCAGCGCCGCGCGCTCGGCCCCGCGCCGCAGGAAGAGTATGGGCTCGCCTGCGAGAGGCAACCAGAACACGCCGGGCACGAGTGTGCCCGAGAGCCAGTAGATGTTGGTCTTGGTGAAGGCCATGAGTCCGCCAGCGCGAGGGGCATGGACGGCCAGCAGGGCGCGGCAGCGCTCGTGGCGGCCCAGGACTTCCTCAAGCGGCATTCTTTCCAACGTTTCGAACATGGTGTAGTGCTCCGGGCGAGAAGGAAAACAAGGAAGACATCATGTTTGCGCCAAAGGATACCGAGCTAACCGCCCTCTTCACATCCGTCAAGACGATAGCCGTGGTCGGGGCCAACGACCGTCCGGGACGCCCCGTGGACATGGTGGGGCGCTACCTCATAAACGCCGGATTCACGATCCTGCCTGTGCACCCCAAACGGCAGGAGGTCTGGGGCATTCAGGCCTATCAGAGCCTGGCCGATCTGCCCGTGCCTGCCGATCTCGTGAACCTCTTCAGGGCCTCGGAACATTGTGCGGCCCATGCGCGCGAGGTCCTCGCCCTGCCCGTCAAGCCGCGCTGCTTCTGGATGCAGGTTGGGGTGTTCAGCCTCGAGGCACGGGCCCTGCTTGAACCGGCAGACATACTGGTGGTCGAGAACCTGTGCACCAAGATCGAACACAACCGGTTGTTCGGATAAGGGATCATGGCCACGCCTTCCGATATCTTCGACTGCAGACGCTGCGGGCACTGCTGCCACGGCAGCGGCGGGATCGTCCTCAGGCCGCGCGACACGCGCCGTCTGGCCGCGCACTTCGCCGTCGAGGCGGACGCCTTCCTGGTCCGCTACGCCGAGACCAAATCCGGACGCAACAGGCTGCGTGTGCGTGACGACGGCTACTGCATCTTCTTCGACTCCACCCTGCCCGGCTGCGGCGTGCACCCCGCCCGCCCCGACGTCTGCCGCGCCTGGCCGTTCTTCGCGGGCAATCTCTACGACGCCGAAAGCTTCGTCATGGCCGCCGAGGACTGCCGGGGCATCGACCCTGACCCCGGCCATGAGGCGTTCAGGCGCGTTGGCATAGCCTACCTGCGCGACCACGACTTGGTCACGCCGGAAGACGGCGAGGACATGCCCGGGGCGCTGAAAATCGAAATCCTCGGAGACGAGGCATGACCCTCGCCGAATGCTACCGCATCCTCCAGGTGGAGGAAGGGGCATCCCTGGAGATCATCAAATCGAGCTACCGCAAGCTCGCCTTCAGCCTGCACCCGGACCTCAATCCGGACGATCCCGAGGCCTCGCGCAAGTTCCAGCGGCTGAACGAGGCCTACGTCGTGCTCTCCAAAAAGCCCGGCGCGGGCGAGAGCCCTCCCAAAGGGCGCACGAAGGGCAGGGCCAGAAGAAAAACCACCCCGGGCGAAACCAAGAGGGCGGACGAGGCCTATGCCCGCGAAGCGGCGCGAGAGGTCTTTCGCAAGCGGGGGGAAACCGAGGAGCAGGCCCCCAGGCAGGGCAGCTTCTCGGCCGGGGGCGCCACATTCGAATTCCGGCAGGAAGAGGTGCTGCGCGACATTCTTCGCGACCCCTTCGCGCGCAAGGTCTTCGAGGACATTTACGCCCAGGTACGCAAGGGCGCGGCGCACGGCTCCGCCACCCTCAAGCGACGCGCCCTGGAACTCGACCTCAGCGGCAAGAAACTGCGGCTCGACCTGTCGCAAGGAGTTTTGGGCAGCGTCAAATCGTGGCTGCGCAGCCAACTCGACGACGAACACACCGCCCACATGAACGCTGCAAGTCTCTTACCCGGTCGCACCGTGCGCCTGAAAATCCACCTGGGGCTTTCCGGTGAGGAGAAACAGGTCGAGGTTACGCTGCCCGCCGATTTCGTGCCCGGAAAGCCCATCCGCCTCAAGGGCCTCGGCCGCCGCATCGGCCCGTTCAAAGGAGATCTCTTTCTGAAACTCCTGCCGAAATAGACCATCCTTTTTTCCCCACTTCCGCGACGAATTGCGCCACGCCCGCACATATGACTGAACAAGCATTCGGCCGAATTGCACAAGCCGTATTGTGATTCCGTTCTCCAGCCGTGGAGATCGGCTATATTCGGCGCATGGACGATGGGGAAATCAAGGTCGTGTTCGGACAAAGCCTACAGGCGTTTCGCAGGCTGAACGGAATAACGCAGGCAAAGCTTGCGGAGTTGTGCACCATTTCGGAGGAATATGTCAGCAAGCTCGAACGCGGCCAGTGCTCCCCTTCGTTCACGGTCATCAGCAGGCTGGCGCGGGTTCTCGGCGTTTCACCAGCGGATCTCTTCGACCCCAGCTTCGCCCCGGCCTCTTCGCACCATCAATTGGATACCGCGCACATGGCCAGACGTTCTTGGCAGGACGACGCGGGAGCGGCCATCGGCATGGAGCAGACGTTCCTGCGCGAGATGCACCACCGTATCAAGAACCACCTGCACCTTGTCACCTGCGCTCTCGCCACGGCACGGCTCAACCCGGACTGCCCCTGCTGCAAGGAGAACATCGCCAAGGCGCAAGGCGCGCTCCTTGCTGCTTGCCACGCCCATGAGGCGGTGCATTCCATGGGAACGAACGGCTCCGTGGACGCGTCGGCCTATCTCCAGAAACTCGTGAATTCGATTGCTCCCGGACTGCCTTGCGGTGTGGAAGCAAGTTTCCGCAGCCTGGGCTGCCCGCTTCACCTGGACTGGCACCAGGGAACGCTTTTGGGCATGATCACCGCCGAATTGCTTCTCAACGCCGCCAAGCATGCCTTTCCAAACAACGGCCAAGGAACGATCAGGGTCCGCCTGCACGGCAGAGCGCGTCACGGCGTGCTCATGGTCTCGGACAATGGGGTGGGGCTCGACGCGACGCGTAGTTCCTGCGATTCCCTGGGCCTTGAGCTCGTCAAGACCCTGGCTGGGCGTCTCGGCGGTCGGCTGGTCCTCAAATCGGCAAAGGGCGTTCGGGCGATCTGCTTGTTCCGCTCCACTACCCCTTGAAAAAGCCATCCAGAAGCAGGTGTGATCCGTAGCCGGTCACGGCCGCGAGATAATAGGGAGCGAAAGCCTGCCATTGCGCTCCAAAGACGTAGGCAGGCAACAGAAGAAGCGGCAACGGCACGAGGAGCATGGCCCACCAGGTATGGGTCCAGCCCCTGTGCCGTCCGATGGCCGGGAGCATGGCGAACAGTCCGAGCAGAGCGGCCCAGAAGTAGCGCTCCGTGACGATGAGCCCAAGGTCGATGACGAAAAGCACGCCATAGAAAAGATGCTGCCCCTTGGAATCGGTGTCCACGTCGGGGAAGAGCGCGGCCAGGGCCGCGATGCAGACGAGCACCAGGGCGTATTCCAGGGAGGCGGCATACAGCCCGGCCCAGGCGAGCAGGCCGAGCGCCCCGCCCGCGATGAGCGTCCCACCGAAGACATGCGCCCTGTAGCCGGGCACCGCAAATCCCCTACGAAACCTTGGAGCCGGACGGTACGTCGCCCGAGGACGTGAGCAGTTCCATGCCCTCTTCGGTGCGCACGGCCAGAATCATGCCCTGCGAATCCTGCCCGCGCAGCTTGCGCGGCGCAAGATTGGCCACAACGACCACCCGGCGACCCACAAGCGCTTCCGGGGCGAAGAACTCGGCCAGTCCGGCCACAACCTGACGCGGCTTCTCTTCTCCCAAATCCACGCGCACGAGCAGCAGGCGGTCGGCGTCGGGATGGCGCACGGCCTCGACCACCTTGCCCACGCGCAGATCGAGTTTTTGGAAGTCGGCGAACTCGGCCACCCCGGGCGCTTGCGCAGCATCCGAAGCGGGAGCCTTGGCGGCCTGCGGCTTTGCCACCTTTTTCGCGTCGGCCTTGGCGGCTTGTTCCCTCGGCGCTTCGTCGGCCATGGGCATGTCCAGACGCGGAAAGAGCGTGGAGGAAAGCGCAACGGGCACGCCCCTGGGCAGCAGGCCGAAGGACGTCGCCTCGGCCGCAAGGTCGGGCTTTTCGCGGTAGCCAAGCTGTTCGAGCATCGCCGCCGCGGCCTGGGGCATGACCGGCGTGAGGCAGACCGCCACCTTGCGCATGCCTTCCAAAAGCCCGTACATCACTTCGGCCAGACGTTCGACGCGGCCTTCCTTGTTCAGAGCCCACGGCGCCTGGGTGTCGATGTACTTGTTCAGGCCGCGCACCAGTTCCCACAGAGATTCAAGTGCCTGCGAAAAGTTGCAGGAGTTGAACAGGGAGATGAAGTTCGAGGCCGCGTTCAGAGCCGTCTCGCGCAGTTCGGCGTCCGGCTCGCCCGCGGGCGAAGGCGTCTTCCCGTCGCAAAACTTGTGGGTCATGTTCAGGGAGCGGTTGAAGAGATTGCCCAGGTCGTTGGCCAAATCGGCGTTGCGCCTGGCCACCAGCGCCTCCTCCGAAAAAGAGGCGTCGTTGCCGAAGCGCATCTCGCGCAACAGGAAGTAGCGGAAAGTATCCAGCCCGTATTTGGCCGTGAGCTCCAAGGGGCGCACCACGTTGCCCAGCGACTTGGACATCTTGGTGTCCTTGATCAGCCAGTAGCCGTGCACGTTCAGGTGGCGGTAGGGCTCGATCCCGGCGGCCTTGAGCATGGTCGGCCAGAACACCGCGTGGGGCTTCAGGATGTCCTTGGCCACCAAGTGCTGGCAGGCGGGCCAGTAGCGGCGGTATTTCTCCCCTTCGGGCCAGTCCAGGGCCGTCAGGTAGTTGGTCAGGGCGTCGAACCAGACGTAGCAGACGAAATCGGAATCAAAGGGCAGTTCGATGCCCCAGGAGAGGCGCGACTTGGGCCGCGAGATGCACAGATCCTCAAGCACGCCCATCTCCAGCATGCTCACGACCTCGGACCGGTAGCGCTCGGGCCGGATGAAGTCGGAATTGGCCTTGATGTGGTCCAAAAGCCAGCCCTGGTACTTGGACATGCGGAAGAAATAGTTCTTCTCCGCGATGTACTCGGGCTTGGTCTTGTGGTCGGGGCAAAGCCCCTCCTGCAATTCCTTGTCGGTCAGGAAGCGCTCGCAGCCCGTGCAGTAGTGCCCGCCGTACTCGCCGAAATAGATGTCGCCCGCGTCGTAGATGCGCTGCAAGATGGATTGCACGGCCGCGGCATGGCGCGGCTCGGTGGTGCGAATGAAGTCGTCGTTGGTGATCGAAAGATCGGGCAGGAGCGCGCGGAAATGCCCGCTGATCTCGTCGGCGTAAGCCTTGGGGGCCTGACCGTTCTTCTCGGCGGCCTGCACGATCTTGTCGCCGTGCTCGTCGGTGCCGGTCAAGAAATAGGTGTCGTGCCCCATAGCCCGGTGAAAACGCGCCATGCTGTCCGCCACGATGGTCGTATAGGCGTGGCCCAGGTGCGGTAGGGCGTTGACGTAATAGATCGGGGTGGTGATGTAGAACCGCTCCACAATAGCTCCTTGAAACATGTCTCGCCTTGAAGGCGGACGCGCCACTCGACCCGTCCGCTCCCCCGGAAGACACGTGATTGCGTATGAATTCCTCAGCCCGGTGCCCATGGCGGCGGCGCTGCTCTGTCCATGGCGACGAATTTTCTAGGAACCGGAACCGCCGCCCTTGCGGCCGCCCCGGCGGCGGGGACGACGCCCACGCCCCTGGGATTTCCGCTCGCCCTGCCCCGTCTTGGCGGCGGGCGACTGCCTGGGACGCTGCGGCCCCGGCTTCTCCTGCGTCCCTTCGGACGCCGCCTCGGACGTCGCCTCGGACGAGACGGCTTGAACTAAGCCCTGCCCCGCCTCGTCCGCACCGCCCCCGGAAGGCGCCTCCAGCGGCGCTTCGGCCTCGGGCGCGCGCTCCGCCGCCGCGACGGCCTGGGGCCTGGGGGCTTGGCGCGGCGGCCTGGGCGCGGCCTGTTGGACTTGGTCGGAGGGTGTGTCCGCGCGCGACTGGACGATCTCGGTCCATTCGTCGAGAGTGAAATCCCGCTCTTCGCCCTCCTCCGAGAGGACCGTCACGGTCTCGCGGAAAAAATTGGAGCGCAAGACCTTGAACACGCCCTGCGAAGTGCGGAATCGTCGGCCAAGCTTGGGACAGCGACGCTGAAAATTCTCGTAATTGTGCTGCTCATAGCCCAGGCAGCAAAGCAGACGGCCGCACATGCCGGAAATTTTCGACGGATTGAGGAACAGATTCTGTTCCTTGGCCATCTTGATGGTCACGGGATCGAACTTGCGTAGAAAGCGGCGGCAACAGCACAACTGGCCGCAATTGCCCACGGCCCCGATCATCTGCGTCTCGTGACGCACGCCGATCTGCCGCAACTCGATGCGGGTACGAAACTCCCGCACCAAATCCTTGACCAGCTCGCGGAAATCAACCCTTCCTGGGGCGGTGAAGTAGAAGATTACCTTGCTTTTGTCGTGAAAAACTTCGACCTCGACGAGCTTCATGTCCAGGCTGCGCTCTGAAATGCGCTCACGACAGAAGCGATGAGCCTTGGCCGCCAGGGTCTCGTTCTCCGCCTTGATGGCGAAGTCGTCCGCCCCGGCAACCCCAAGAATGGGTTTCAGTTCCTGCTCCCCGTCGGGGTGCATGGGAGCGTCGCCAAGCGTCGCCACCTGGGCCATACCTCTCCCCTGGTCGGTCTCCACGATGACCCAATCCTTGACGGAGAGTTCGTGACCGTCTGCCTCGAAATAATATATCTGGCCGTAATCCTTGAACTTGACTCCGACCACTCGACTCATTGATGACATCCGCCAATCCTTGGGCAAGACAATTGCAGCGTACCGTGCGCACGCGAGGCGGTCATGCTAGCCAAATCCTGGCCAAACTTCAATGCACGAGCCGCGCTCGCCACGGGCTGAAGCCAAAACCATTCAGTCCGAAACCGCTGTTTGGCCGACGATCCTTGCCTTTCGGGCATGCAACGGCTAAGTTCTTGCGTGGCAAAATATTCCGGTGATCGTAGAGGCTACCCGCATTCCAACAGAGGTTCCATGTCCCGCCGAAACGGCCACGCCGCCCTGCCACGAACCTTCTGGAGATTCTTCCTCCCCATCCTGTGCGCCACGGCGTGTGCCTTCCTGATAATGACCACGGTCGTTTACTTCAGGGGGCAGAAAACCTTCACCAATGCCCACGGCGTCACCGCCGCGTCGCTCATCGCCAGCGCGGGGTCGGATCTCGCCCAGCACGGATTCACGCCGGATTTCATGCGCCACGTGGAGGACCTCGCGCGAGGCTCCGAAGGTTCACTAGTGGTCTTCGACGCCGCCTGCCTCCCCCTCGCCTCGTCCGTCACGCTCGACCACTCGCGTTGGCCCGAGGACTGTGCCCGAATCAAGGAAGCCAGGTTCCGCGCCGAATCTGACGCATCGCCGGTGCCTGGCCGCCTCGAAAGGCGCCTGCACTCCGGCGACAGCCTGTTCTGGGTCGCAGATGGCCCGATTCCGGGGCAATTCATCGTCTTTCTTCTGCCTGCGGCGGTTCTCGACGACTCCATGTCGGGTTTCGTCAACACCATCCTGATCACAGGCATCTTGGCTGTAATCGCGCTCGGATTCGCCCTGGCCGTGCTCCTGACCGCCCTTCTGCGACCGGTTTCGTGCCTGGCTAACGCCTATGACCGCCTCCAGGCAGGCGACTTCACCGTCCGGGCCGACGAACACATGTCCGGGGAAATAGGCGACCTGTGCCGCCAGTTCAACGCCATGGTCCGCTCGCTGCAAGAGCTCATGCAGACCGAGCAGCTCAGGCAGGTGGAGATGGACGAGGCCTACCGCACCCTCGAACAACAGGTGCGGACGCGCACGGCCGCTCTGGCGGCCAAAGCGCGCGAACTGGAGGAGGCCAACCAGCGTCTCACGGAAATGGACCGCCTGAAGACGGCGTTCCTTTCCAGCGTCTCGCACGAACTGCGCACTCCGCTGACGGCCGTGCTCGGCTTCGCCAAGCTCATTCGCCGGGACTTCTCCCGCTCCTTCACTCCCGCATCCGGCGAGAATCCTCGCCAAACGGAGCTTGCGGCCCGCATCGCACGCAACTGCGATATCATCATCAGCGAAGGCGAACGCCTGACCAGACTCATCAACGATGTGCTGGACCTCGCCAAAATCGAATCCGGTCGCATGACTTGGCACAACGAGCAGATCGCCCTGGACGAATTGATCACTGCGGCCGCCGCGACCTTCAGAACACGCGCGACAGAACAGGGCGTGGCCCTGGCCCTGGCCATCCCTCCCGACCTACCCCATGTGCTCGCGGACAAGGACCGCTTGACCCAGGTGCTGCTGAACCTTTTAGACAATGCCTTCAAGTTCACCGCCACGGGCGAGGTGCGGATAACCGCTTCGGCCAGAGCCGGACTGGTGGAAATAGCTGTGCGCGACACGGGCACAGGCATTCCGCCCGAGGAACTCTCCCTGATCTTCGACAAGTTCCATCAGACCACGAGACGCGACACCCTACGCGACAAACCGCCGGGAACGGGCCTTGGCCTGGCTATCTGCCGTCAGATACTGGCCCACTACGGCGGGAGCATCCGTGCGGAGTCCATGCCGGGACAAGGAACGACGATGACCGTCACCCTGCCCGCTCCAACGGCCTGAACCGGGACATTGCGTATGAGACACCCAGGTTCAGGCGCTTTACCGTCGGGCTGGAAACAGGTAAGATAATTATTGATTTGAACACACGAGGCTGGACTTGCCGGAACCATGCCGTCCGCCAGCCCGGCGTACAACCGGAGAGGGCTCCATGACCAGGAAGATTCTCGTCGTGGACGACGAGATACATATACGAATGCTGCTCGAACAAACCCTTGAGGAACTTGAGGGCGAGTACGGAGTCGAGATACTTACCGCCGGAGACGGACTCGAAGGGATGAACATCCTGGCGCGCGAGCGGCCCCAGGTCGTCTTTCTGGATATCATGATGCCAAAGATGAACGGTTACGAGGTTTGCCGCCGCGTCAAGGACGACCCCGATCTTGCCGGCGTGAAAATCGTGCTGCTCACCGCCAAGGGGCAGGAGGCGGACAGAAAGCACGGGCTGGAGGCGGGGGCGCACATGTATCTGACCAAGCCGTTCGATCCGGACAAGGTCCTGCACATCGCCAAGGACCTACTGCAGCTGTAATGGGCGTCACCCGCACCACGCTGCCATGCGGCGCGAGGAATCGAGCTTCTCGCAACAACACGGCAAATGACGCTTTCTCAACCTAATCCGGCGTCGAGCACGGAGCAATCCACGCCAACCACGGCCACGCCTTCGCGATCAGCCAGGGCGAGAGCCCCCTCGCGATCGAAGAAGAGGCTCCTGCCCGCCTCCACTGCCAGGCAACCCGCACCATGGCGAGCCATCAGTTCGATGGTCCGAAGCCCCACCGAAGGCATGTCCACGCGCTCTTCCTGGCCGGGTTTGAAGATCTTGACGACGACGGCGCCGGGACCGGCAAGGGAAAGCCCGCGCGCGACCGCCTCGTCGGTGCCCTCAAGGGCCTCGACCGCCGCCACCACCTGTTTCTTGACCACGATGGTCTGCCCGATGTCGAGTTCGCCGATGCGCTTGGCCAGTGGCCAGCCGTAGCGGATGTCGGCCCATTGCTCGTCGCTGGGGGCGCGACGGGTGAGCACGCCCGCAGGCGTCAAAAGCTCCGGGGCCACCTCGTGCGGCCCGACCACGGGAAAGCCCTCGCTCTCCAGTTCCGAGGCCACGGCCCTGAGTAAAGCGTCGTCGCCCTTGCCCACAAGCCGCACGAGCACCTTGGCCGCGCGCCAGTCGGGCCGGATGTCCAAGGCACGGGCCTTGTTGATCGTCCCGGCCATGACCACGCGGGATACGCCCTGGGTGCGGAAGAAGTCGATGAGCTTGCCGAGCTGGCCGAGCTTGAGCTCGCAAAAGGCGTCCACCTCGGCGGCGACGCCTGGGTTGGTGTTGCGCGGAAACCCGACGGCCACGACGCGACCGCCCGAGGAGCGCACCCCCCGGGCGACCAGGATGGGGAACTGTCCCCCGCCCGCAATGATGCCGACTGTATCCGCCATGCGCACCCGAAACTTCCTGCCTATTCCTCGCCGCCCGCTCCGCCGACCAGGTTCACACCGCCGTTGCCGTTGGTGGTGGAGGCGGGAGTCACGCCGCGCGTGCTGGAGGCGATGAATTCCACGAGGCGGGCGACCTGCGGAAAATGACCGAGGTGCGTCTTGACTTCGGCCAGCGCCTCCTCGCGGATCATCTCCGAGCGGAAGATCATCTGGTAGGCGCGCTTGAGGGCCATGATCGTCTCACGGTCCATGCCGCCACGCCTGAGGCCGATGGTGTTCAGGCCGTGCAGTTTGGCGCGCACGCCCGTGGCGATGGTGAAGGGCGGCACGTCCTGACCGAAGCCGCCCATGGCGCCCAGGAAGGCGAACTCGCCGATGCGCACGAACTGATGCACGCCGCTCATGCCGCTGACGATGGCGTGGCTTCCTATCTCCACGTGGCCTGCCAGACTGGAGGCGTTGGCCATGATCACGCCGTCGCCGAGCACGCAGTCGTGCGCCACATGAACGTAGGCCATGAGCATGCAGCCGGAGCCCACGACGGTCTTGCCGATCCCCTGGACCGTGCCGCGATGGACGGTGGCGAACTCGCGCACCACGTTGCGGTCGCCCATCTCCACCCACGTCTCCTCGCCCTTGAAACCGAGATGCTGCGGCGTGCCGCCGATAATGGCGTAGGAATGGACGTGGTTGTTCGCGCCCAGTCGCGAAAATGACTTGACTTGGGCAAAGGCGTCGAGAACCGTGCCGTCGCCCAGCGTGACGTTGTCCTCGACCACGCAGCAGGGGCCGATGCGCACGTCCTTGCCCAGGCGCGCACCGGGATGCACCATGGCGGTTTTGTCGATGGAGTTCGCCACTAGATATCCCCCGACTCGACGAGCGCGGCGGACAGATCGGCCTCGGCCGCGACCTCGCCATCGACAAGGGCCTGGCCGTGCATCTTGAAGAGCGTGAACTTGCGTTTGAGGTCGCTCAGGCGAAGCACCAGTTGGTCGCCCGGGGTGACCGGACGGCGGAACTTGACCTTGTCGATTCCCGTGAACATGAACAGCTTGCCGTTCAGGTCGAGGTCGAAGCTCTTGAAGACCAGGACGCCGCCCGCCTGGGCCATCGCCTCGATCATCAGCACGCCAGGCATCACGGGCAGGCCGGGGAAATGCCCCTGGAAGAAAGGCTCGTTGATGGTCACGTTTTTGATGGCTACCAGGGATTCGCCCGGCGTGTACTCGACGACCCTGTCCACGAGCAGAAAGGGATAACGGTGGGGGATGTACTCCATGATCTGCCGGACATCCACACGGCGTGAAGCGTCATGCGTCATCGTTCTTCAATCCTTCCTTCAATGCGGAAATTTCCTTTTCGAGCGCCTTGAGTCGCTTGGCCATCTCGGGGAGCTTGGGCATGAGCGCCGCGTTGCGCAGGAACAGTCCGTGCTCATACGCAGGGCTGCCGCTGACCCTGGCTCCAGGCGGCAAATCCTGCCCAACCCCGGCCTGAGCGCCCACCATGGCTCCGTCACCTATCGTCAAATGGCCCACAACGCCTGCCTGCCCGGCCAAAATGACTCCACGGCCGATGCTCGTGCTGCCGGAGACGCCCACCTGGGCCACGAGGATCGAATGCTCTCCGACGCGTACGTTGTGCGCCACCTGGCAAAGATTGTCCACCTTGGCTCCAGACCTGATCTCGGTGGTGCCAAGCGACCCCCTGTCGATGGTGGTGTTGGCCCCGATCTCCACGCCGTCGCCGACGACCACGGGGCCGATCTGCGGCACCTTGACCAGTCCCTCCGGCCCTTGGGCGAAACCGAAGCCGTCGGAGCCGAGCACGGCACCCGGATGGCAGGTCACGCCCTTGCCAAGGCGCACCCCAGACATGAGCGTAACACCTGGGTACAGCGTGCAGCCTTCGCCCACCACGCAGTCCTCGCCCACATACACGTGCGGGAAAAGCCGCGCCTTGGCGCCGATCACCGAGCGCGGCCCGACCACGGCGAAGGGATGGATCGAGGCGTCGCCCGCGACGATGGCGTCGTCGTGCACGAAAGCGAGTGGGTGAACGCCCGGCGGAATGAACCCCTGTTCCGGAGCGAAGAGCGTGGCGATACGGGCCAGACTCAGATAAGGGTTGTCCGAAACGAGCGCCCTGGGAACGACCCCCGCATGGCGTTTCGACACGATGACCGCCTCGGCCTTGGTGGTGGCAAGACGGTCGGCGTACTTCGGGTTGGCCAGAAAGCTCAACTCGCCGGGGCCCGCGGCCTCCAGGGTGTTGACCCCGAAGACCTCGCGGTCGTCCCCGACGAGTTCGAGCGAAAAACGCCTAGCCAGTTCGGACAGCAGGATACGCATCGAACGGCTACTTCTTGGCGGCCCAGGCCTTGTTCAACTCGTTGATGATGTCCTGACTCACGTCCACGGAAGCATCGTTGTAGAGAACGTTATTGAACTGCCCGGCGGTGTCCAGGATAAGGCTGTAGCTGTTGCGCTTCGCGTAGTCCTCGACCACCTTGGCGAGCAGATCGAGAACCGGGCCGGTGGCTTGTTCCTCCTCGGACTTGAGCTTGCGCTGGTAGGCCATGACCATGTCCTGATAGTCGCGAACCCGGCGCTTGAATGCCAGTTCCTTGTCCTGCATGGCCTCGGGTGAAAGCGCCATGCCCTGGCGGTCCATCTCCTCGCGCATGCGCTCGATCTCGGTCTTCTGCTTTTCCACGTCGGTGTTCATTTTCTCAAACTTGGCCCTGAGATTCTTTTGCACCTCCAAACCTGCCTGCGATTCCTCAACCACCCGTTGCAGGTTCATGACGCCGATCTTGAGGTCGGCGGCGAAGGCTGGTGCACAGACAGCCAGAGACAGAAGTAGGGCGAAACCCATGATCATCTTACGCATCGGATACTCCTTGCATGTACGCCGGGACGCCTAGAAGGCGCCACCGATCTTGAATTCAAACTTGCCGCTATCAGAGCTGTTGCGCAGCTTGTCAAGCGGATAACCGTACTCCAGACGGATCGGTCCGAATGGGGAATTCCAGCGGATGCCGAGACCGACACTCTTGTAGAGACCGAACGGCAGCGAGCTTCCGTCTCGTTGCCGGGTATCCTTGAAATACGGCTGGTCGTCGTCCCAGGCATTACCCGCATCGAAGAAGGTCACTCCCCAAATGCTGTTGGATTGCGAGATGGGGAAAAGATATTCGAGATTCATGAAGAACATCTTGTTGCCGCCGATGCGATCGCCGGTGGCGGCATCGGAAGGGGAGATGCGCGAGCCATCGTAGCCGCGCACGTCGTCGATGCCGCCCAGGTAGAAACGCACCCAGGGCGGAATCTCGTTGTTACCGTAGTTTTTGGAGACGTAGCCGGCCATGCCGTGCACGTGAAAGACGGTGTCCCACATGAGCGACTGGAACCAATGGCTGCTGTAGGTATACTTGATGTAGTCCGTGGTGCCGCCTAAGGGTCCTCCGCTGTAATAGACATCCACCCTGTTCACCGTGCCGCGCGTGGGCATGAAGTTGTCGTCCGTAGTGTCGCGCGTTGCGCCCACATCGACGGTGCTCGACCAGTTCACGCCCTTGAAATCCCTGATGAGGCGCGCGGATTTGTCATCCACGTCGCGGATGTCGAATCGTTCGAGTGAATATCCCGCCTCAAACGTGGTGTATTCGCCCAGAGGATAGCCCAGGGCAGTCCGGCCGCCGATGGTCTTCTTCTCGTAGTCGGTGTAGTCGTACGTCTGCCAGTAGACGCTCGTGGACCAGCTGAACTTGGTGTCGTAGATGCTCGGATTGACAAACAAGAGGCTCGAATCCGTGCTCACGCCACCGATCTGGCCTGCCAGCGCCAGGATGTAGCCCCGACCGAACAGGTTTCGCTCCTGAATCTGGCCGCCCACGAAGAACCTGTTGAGGCTCGAATATCCCACGCCCGCGCTGATCGTGCCCGTGGGCCGCTCCTCAACCTTGACTTTGAGGTCCATCTGCGTGGGATCGCCGGTGGGCACCGTCTCGATGTCCACGGCATTGAAGTATCCGAGCTTGTTCAGACGCTCCGACGAGCGCGAGATGCGCCTGCCGCTGAATCTGTCGCCGTCGCCCAACAGAAGTTCACGCCGGATGACATTGTCGCGGGTGGAGGTGTTGCCCTCGACCAGCACGCGCCGGATGTACACCTTCTGGCGTTTGGAAATGATGTACACGATGCTGACCGTCTGGCGTTCACGGTCCTCGTTGAACCGGACGTCGACGTTGGCAAAGGCGTAGCCGAGTTCCGCATAGTGCTCAGAGAGTCGATGCACGTCGTCCCTGACGATGGACCTGTCGAGGAAGTCGTTGGCGGCCGCGATGTCATCCAGCTTGGTGATCTTGAACAAGTCGTCCTGGGATTCCACGAGATCGCCGCGGATATCCACGCCGGAAACCCTATAGCGGGCTCCCTCTTCGACAGTGAACAAGATGTGGATGCCGTCGTCGCGGTAGTCTACCTCCGGGGGCGAAACCTTGGCGTCCATGAAGCCCCTGTTGGCATAGTAGGCTTCGATGACGGCGGCATCGCGCTCGAGCATGTCCTCCTTGAGGATGCCCGAGCCGGTGATGAAGGAAAAGAAGCCGCGCTCCGACAAGGCGAGTTCGCTCTTCAGGGAGCTTTCGCTGATCTGGTTGGCTCCACGGATGGAAATGTCGCGGATGTAGAGCTTGTTGCCTTCCTTGATGTCCAGGATGAGGCGGGCGGTGCCCCTGTCTGTCTGGTCGAAACGATAGGAGACCTCGGCCAGATAGTAGCCTTTGTCGCGATAGAGCGACCTGATCTTGTTCAGGTCGTCGGACAGGATCCGCAGGTTGACCACCGATCCGGTCTTGGTGTTCATGACCGCGAGGATGTCGTCCTCTTTGAGTTCGTCCACGCCGTACAGGGAAATGGCTGCCACGCGGGGCTTCTCTTCGACCACGAAGACGACGTGCTTGCCTTCGGGGGTGTCGCGCGATTCCACACGGACGTCCTCGAAGTATCCGAGATTGAAGATTTCGCGCAGGTCCTGGTTGGCGACTTCCGGGCTGAAGACTTCGCCCTTTTGCATCCTGACGCGCATGAGGACGATATCGGGATCAAGGAACCGAAGCCCCTCGACGGAAACCTGGGAAACGACGTCCGTGCTCATGAGTTCCATGCGCACGGAGCGGGCGACCTCCTCCACGGCGGGAAGAATGCTGATGAGCCCATCCTTGGCGACATAGATGTTCCGGTCGGGCTTGAGGCCGAAACCATCCACGAGACGGGCGTCCAGACTGATGGCCTCGCCGACCTGAGTGAACGATCCGTAAATCGCGTTTTGCGCCTTGGCCAGCAGCGTCAGTTCACGGGCTGAGGCCGTGTCGATACGCGTGACCTTGCGCTGCTCGACGAGAGCCTTGGCCTCCTCGGCAGGAACGACGTCCAGCCCCTGATCGCGAAGCTTTTCAGCCAGCAACCCCTGCAGGCTCTCACGGAGGTATCCCAGTTCCGGCCCGGCGTTGACCTCGAAGGGCAGAACCAGAATCCTCGTAGCCTGCGCCTGGGCAGCCCCGGGGCAGACGAGGGCCGTGAAGAAAAGCAGCACGGCGAAAAGCCGACAGGCTCGGCTAAGCGTGGCACATGGTGTGGGCATAGAGCTCTCCGGAGTGCAGTTCCAGTTGCCTGTCCATTTTGCGGGCCAATTCCAGATTGTGCGTGACGACGACCAGGGTCATCTCCAGATCGCGGTTCAATTGCAAAAGCACGTCACCGACCTGACGGCCGGTCTCTTCGTCGAGGCTGCCCGTGGGCTCGTCGGCCAGCAGCACCCTGGGACCGAGCAGGATCGCCCGCGCGATGGCCGCGCGCTGCCGTTCGCCGCCGGAAAGCGTGGTCACGTCGAATCCAGCGCGTTCGGCCAAGGACACGCGCGCGAGCGCGTCGAGCGCCCGGGCGTACGCCTCCTTGCGGGGCATCCCGGCGATCAGGCCGGGCATGGCCACGTTCTCGAGCGTCGTGAACTCCGGCAATAGATGATGCTGTTGAAACACGAACCCCAATTCCCGGTTGCGGAAACGCGCCCTTTGAGTTGCGCCGAGAGAGACGAGGTCCGTCCCCTCGAAGCGTATCGTTCCCTGCGAAGGGGTATCGAGAGTTCCCAAAAGATGCAAGAGTGTCGTTTTGCCCGACCCCGAGGCCCCGATAATGGCCACGGCCTCGCCTCTTGCGATCCGAAGCTCCACGTTCCTCAAAACACGGACCTTTTCCGCCGGGCCGGCGAATTCCTTGGCCACCCCGCTCAGTTCGTAGACGTATGCGTCATTCATAGCGCAGCGCCTCGACCGGGTTCATGGAGGCCGCCTTTCGGGCCGGATAGATGGTCGCGAGGAAACACAGGAGGAACGAAGCCACGCCGATGAGTGTGAGATCGAAAGCTTCGAGGCGCACCGGCAGCGTGTCCACGGGATAGACGTTCTTGGGCAGGTCGATGAACTGATAGCGACGAAGCAAGAGAGCCGCCGGAATGCCCAGCGCGAAACCGAGCGCCGTGCCCGCTGCGCCGATGATCGTGCCCTGCAGTCGGAATATCTTGCGGATGCTCTCCGCGCCCATGCCCAAGGACATGAGCACGGCGATGTCCCGGGTCTTCTTCATCACCAGCATGACCAGGGTCGTGACGATACTGAAGGAGCCCACGAGGATGATCAGGGCCAGGATGATGAACATGGCGGTCTTCTCGAGCTGCATGGCCGCGAACAGGTTGCCGTACATCTCCATCCAGGTGTGGCTGTAAAACGGATAGCCGAGCGTCTTGCGGATGGCCTCGTTGACGGCCGGGGCGCGCTCCAGATCGTGCAGCCGCACCTCGATGCCGGTGGCCAGATCGCCGTCGAAGCCCAGCAACTGCTGAGCCGAATTCATGGAGACGTAGCCGAGCGAGGAGTCGTACTCGAACATGCCCGTGCGGAAGATGCCCGCCACGGTGAAAAACTTGACCTTGGGCGTGAAGCCCGCGGCCGACCGCTCGCCCATGGGCGACAGCAGATTCACCCGCGCGCCCACGTGAAGCCCCAGGTTCTCGGCCAACTGCCGCCCCACGATCACGCCGGGCAAGGCCCCCTCGGCATCCAGTTCGGCCAGGGAGCCCGCGATCATGTCACGTTCGAGGCTTAGCGCCTCGCCCGCCGTGGCCGGGTCGATCCCGCGCAGCACAATGCCCTTCACGCCCCTGTCGGACGAGAGCATGACCTCGGAATAGACGAAGGGCGACACGGTCTTGACGCCGGGCGTCACGGCCAGACGCTCGGCCAGTTCACGATACTCGGGGATGGTGTTGGCGAAGCTCCTGACGATGATGTGGGCGTTGACGCCGAGAATCTTCTCGCGCAGGTCGTGCGAAAAGCCGTTCATGACCCCCATGACCACGATCAGCGAGGCCACGCCGAGGCACACGCCCAGCACCGCGAACAGGCTGATGAGCGAGATGAAGGCCTGTCTGCGCAGCGAAAAGAGATAGCGCAGGGCGATGAAGAGTTCGGTGCTCATCCCCTCGCCGCATCCCCGTGGAAGAGAAGAACAACCGAGCTTGCCGATAAATCTCTTTTTTCAGGCCGCCCGAAAGGCGCCAGATGCAAGGCGCGCAAAAAGTTCACAATCGACGCGAAGATCAAATGCACGCGGGTTTGAGATTTTCGCAGCGACACGGCGGATGGGGCTTTCTCGGCAGCCTGATCCCGCCACGCGGAGGGCATGGAGCATGTGGTGTGCGATGTGCGCATCGACCGTGTCCTTACCATTGTCGAGCGCGAAGGGCCAGCACGGAAAAGGCCCTCCCCGCGCAGGCGCCTCACGCCTCCGGCCTGAGCAGCGGAAAGAGGATGACCTCACGGATCGAGGCCGAGTCCGTGAGCAGCATGACCAGCCGATCGATACCGATGCCCTGCCCGGCGGCCGGGGGCATGCCGTACTCAAGGGCGCGCACGTAGTCGTCGTCCATGTAGTGGGCCTCGTCGTCGCCCGACTCCTTCTCGCGCACCTGATCCATGAACCGGCAGCGCTGGTCCACGGGATCGTTCAGTTCCGAAAAGGCGTTGGATATCTCGCGGCCGCAGATGAAGAGTTCGAAGCGGTCGGTGATCTCGGGATTTTGCTCGTTGCGGCGCGAGAGCGGCGAGATGTCCGTGGGGTAGCCGTAGATGAACGTCGGCTGCACGAGCTTTTGCTCCACGTGCATGTCGAAGAGCTTGGCCTGAACTTTGCCGAGCTTGTCGCCGTCGAAGACCTTTTCGCCCTTTTCCTTGACGTAGGCCTTGGCACGCTCGAAATTATTGAAGAATTCCGGAGAAAGCCCGCCCACCTGCTCGAGCGATTCGTGGAACGACAGCCGCCGCCAGGTTCCTTCGGTGAGGTCGATCTCCTGCCCCTGGTAGGTGACTTTCGTGTCGCCGCAGACTTCCCTGGCGAGGTGGGAGAACATCTCCTCCGTGAGGTCCATGAGATCCTCATAGGTGGCGTAGGCCCAGTAGAACTCGCACATGGTGAATTCAGGATTGTGCTGGGTGGAGATGCCCTCGTTGCGGAACTGTCGACCGATCTCGTAGACCTTCTCGAAGCCGCCCACCAAGAGCCGCTTGAGGTACAGCTCCGGCGCGATGCGCATGTAAAGCTGCATGTCCAGGGCGTTGTGGTGCGTGATGAAGGGCTTGGCCGTGGCGCCGCCGGGTATTGACTGCAGGATCGGCGTCTCCACTTCCATGAAGCCCTTGGCGTCGAGGAAGCGGCGCATGGCGGAGATGATCTTGGTCCGGGCGAGGAAAATTTCCTTGGCGCGCTGGGTCACGATCAGATCGACGTACCGCTGGCGGTACCTGATCTCCACGTTGGTCAGGCCGTGGTATTTCTCGGGCAGGGGCCGCATGGACTTGGAAAGCAGCGTGACCTCGGCCGACTTGACCGTCAACTCGTCGGTCTTGGTGCGAAAGAGTCCGCCGCGCACGAAGACGATGTCGCCCACGTCCAGCTTTTTAAAGACGTTGTAGGCGTCCTGCCCCAGGTCGTCGCGCTGGGCGTAGGCCTGGATGCGACCGCTGGCGTCCTGCAAATGGAAGAAGGCCGCCTTGCCGAACGAGCGCAGGGAGACGATGCGCCCCGCAAGCAGGTACTCGCGCGAGAGTCCTTCCAGCACCTCGGACGGCGAATCGCCGTGCTCGGCCCAGATGTCGGCCACGTCGTCGGCTTTCTTGCGGTCGTTGGGAAACAGCGCCACGCCGTCGTCGGCCAGGAGCACCGCTTTTTCGACCCTGTTCTTGAGGATTTCGTTGAGCTCGTCCTTATCGGCCAGAGCCTGGAGCATTGGCTGAAAGCGCTCCACGGTGGGCGACTTGATCTTCAACTTGATGGGGGCTTTGGACGTGCCGGTGCTGTCGTTCAAGGCGTAAACTCCAGTGGGTGTCGGTGAACCCGCAATCGGTATGCGCATTTGGACGGGCAGTCAATACGGAGCACGCACCTGGGCGCGATTCAAAAAAATCCGCCCCGCGCACTTGACGGGGCGGCGATAATTTGGGTAAAGGCTTGCTCCCGCGTACGCGGAGCGATCCCCGGTAGCTCAATCGGCAGAGCGGATGACTGTTAATCATTAGGTTGGGTGTTCGAGTCACCCCCGGGGAGCCACGAAATCAATGGCCGGCGCGGATCAAACCCGCACCGGCCTTTTTCGTGGCCAACAAAATCTACCACTTCCGACCTGTCTCGGTCGCACCATGCGACCGATTTGCGTCCGACTCGGCAAAACGTCAGGCCTTCACCGCCACGCATTTGATCTCCACCAGGCCGCCGAGCGGCAGCCCCGCCACCTGAATGGCCGCACGGGCGGGCTTGTGCGCGCCCATGAACTCCGCGTAGATCCCGTTGAAAACCTTGAACTGGCCCATGTCGAGCAAGAAAACGTCCACGGCGGCGATATCCGTGACCGCGCACCCGGCCTGGGCCAAAATGGCTCCGATGTTGGCCAGGGCCTGACGCGCCTGGGCCTCGAAGCCCTCACGCAGGGTCATGGAGGCCGGATCGAGGCCGAGCTGGCCGCTGACGAAGACGAAACCGCCCGCCTGAACGGCCTGGGAGTATGGTCCGACCGCGGCCGGGGCCTTTTCCGTGTGCACGAAGGTCAATGCCTTGGACATGATGCTCCTCTCCTTTCAAGTCATTTTTCGGCCAGAGGGCCAGATGTTCCACCCAGAATGCGCATGATCACGCCATCCACGGCCGCAAACCCCATGCCGCACAATTCGCCCACGGCGCGCGCGTTGTCCAGGAAATCCGGCCCCACGAGCCCTTCTCGGGTGCGAAGCGGCGCGCCGTGCACGGCCAGCATGGCCGCGTCGAAGGCCTCGGCCGAGGCCGTGGCGACCTTGAGACTGCAGGCAAATTTGGCCCCGTCGCAGACCATGCCCATGAGCGCGGCCAGGACATACGCCACAGCACTCTCGCTCTGCCGGGCATCGCCGCCAGCGAGCCGGGTCAGCGCGGCGGCCGCGCCCGATCCAGCGGCCACGGCGCAGCCGCATACCGGCGTCAGCCTGCCGGTCTTGACCTTCACTGCCCCGGTCACAAGGTGGGAAAGCGCCAGGGCTTCGGCCAACTCGTCGTCGCTCTTTCCCCAGGCGCGAGCCGCCACCACAGGGGGGACGATCGCCGTGAGTCCGTGGTTGCCGCTGCCCGCGCTGCTCATGACCGGCATCTCGCCGCCCGCCATACGCACGTCCGCGGCCGCCGCCGCATGGGCCTTGACGCTCAGGACCAAGCTTTCGTCGCCGTAAACCCGCGAAAGGTGATGTCCGACGCCAAGCCCCCACGGCTTGGCGAGCCCCTCGCGTGCCACGGCCATGTTCATGGTCGCGCCGTCGAGCATGCTCTTGCGCAAGGCCGCGTCGATACTCTCGGCGGCCTCCCACATCTCGGCGAAATTCATGCGGCCCAGATCGCGCAGATAAGCGGGAATGGCCGCTCCGACCTCGCCTTCCCCCGAACTAAAGACCACCTTCCGGCCCTGACGAATCTCCACGAGGTTGTCGTGACGGTGGGCCACCACCGCGGTCACGCTCTCCCCGCGCCCGAGCAGTTCCACCTCGACGTAGACGCTGGGCACCTCGGGCACCACTTCCTGGGTGACCTTCTCCTCGCGCACCATCGACGCGGCTTCCCGGATCACGCCCTCATCAAGGCCCGTCAGGGCGGAAAGCCCTTGCTCGGGCTTGCCGCCAAGCGCGCCAAGGGCGGCCGCGAGCATGTTGCCCGTGAGTCCGCCAGCCCCCGGAATGCCTACGCTTTGCCCGTTCTTGCAGATGTTCTGCGAGAGCCTAAGATGAATGTGGCGCGGCGCGCCTTCGAGGCGCGAGGCCGCGACGGCGGCGGCGTAGGCCACCGCGCCCGGCTCGGTGCAGCCCAACGCGGGCGTGACTTCGTGTTCGAAAAAGACGTGCAGGTCCATGATCCGCTCCTTGCGTGCCGCCTCGCTCCCATTACTCGGAGCGCCAGACTGTTGAAAAAGTCCCATTTGCTGCGTTGCCGCGAAAATCTCAAATCCTCGCGTATTGCAAATACGCGTCGGCCTTGAGTTTTTCTTGCGCCTTGCACCTGGGCCTTTTTGAACAGCCTGGGAAAAGGGGTTTGTCAACAATCTCAGCGCAAAGTTTTTTACTTTGCGCTCCTGCGGCTTCGCCGCTTTGACCCGCCTTTGGCGGGCCGTACTGATAACCCGGCGCGCGAAAATATTGCATATTTTCTGCTCCGGGTAATACACCCCCGGGCGGCGGCAGGGAAACGAAAAACCGCCGACCAAAACGCGTCACATGACAAAACATGGTCCTTGACCTAGATCAAGGACCGTGCTCCCAAGCCGTGCAATTGTCCCCGCCAGGAGGCTTTTCATGATCGCACGGCTTCTTCCGGTGCTGCTCTCGCTGCTGCTCCTGGCTGCCCATGCCCTGCGCCGGGGCGAATGGGGGCTTACGGCCGCCTTCGTGCTGCTCGTCGCCCTGGCCTTTTCGCGCCGCTCCTTCGCGCGGCCGGTCCTGGCCGCGGCCCTGGCCTGGGGGCTTGTGCTCTGGGCCCAGACCACAAAGAACCTGCTGGCCTTTCGCATCATGGCCGGGATGCCATGGGAACGGCTTTTGTACATCATGGGCGGCGTGATGGCCCTGGCCGCGCTCGGCCTGACGCTCCTTTTGGCGGCACGCCGCCTGCGCGACTGGTTCGACAAAAGCCCCGAGCGCGCCTCGCCCCAGGCGGCCGCCTTCATCCTCACGGCCGCCCTGCTGGGCATAGCCCGCGCCAAATCGCCGCTGCCCGTGCTGCTCGCCAACCGCTTCTGGCCCGGCTCGGGCTGGCTCGAAATCTTCCTCCTCGCCCTGTACGCGGCCTGGGCCGCAGGCGCGCTCGGCGACCCAAAGAACGCCCGCCGCCTGCGCCCCATGCTCTGGGCCTTCTTCTCGGCCGTGTTCTTCGCCCAACTCGCCCTGGGACTCTCCGGAATCCAGGAGATGCTCATGACCGGCCGCCTTCACCTGCCCGTGCCCGCGCTCATCGTGGGCGGGCCGCTTTTTAGGGGCGAGGGTTTCTTCATGCCCATCCTCTTCGCGGTCTCGGTCCTGCTCGTGGGCCCGGCCTGGTGCTCATGGCTGTGCTACATCGGCGCCTGGGACGACCAAGCCTCGCGCCTGTCGCGCCGCCCGCCCGAAAGCTCCCCTGGCAAGCTCCTATGGTACGGCCGGGGGGCAGCCCTGGCCCTGACCGTGGGCGCGGCGCTCTCGCTTCGCGCCCTTGGCGTCTCTCCCGGCACGGCAGTGCTCGCGGCCGCGGCCTTCGGACTGGCCGGGGTCGGGATCATGCTCGCGGCCTCGCGCCGCCGGGGCTACATGGTCCACTGCGCCACGTATTGTCCCATGGGGCTCGTGGGCAATCTGCTCGGCCGCCTCTCGCCCTGGCGGCTGCGCATCGACAAGGGCTGCACGCAATGCGGGGTCTGCTCGCACGCCTGCCGCTACGGCGCGCTGACAATGCGCGACCTCGCGGCCGGACGGCCGGGCCTGTCCTGCACCCTGTGCGGCGATTGCCTGCCCGCCTGCCCCCACTCCCATACGGGCTACTTCTTTCCAGGCCTCTCACGGCAGGCGGCGAGGTCCGCGTTCCTGGTCATGGTCGTCTCGCTGCACGCTGTTTTTCTCGGAGTCGCCAGAATTTGACCCAGGTCAATGGACACCTCCCCGCAGGGTGCTATCGTCTAGGTGTACTCGAAACGAAAACACGGAGGACCACCATGAAGACCATCAATCTGTTCGAGCAAGGCGTTTTCAAGGACAAGGGCTTCGGCAAGCTCCTGGTCCACGATTCCCCCTACTTCCGCATCCTGAACTTCAACTTCGAGCCGGGCCAGGAACTGCCCGTGCACAACCACGACGTGGAAGGCCAGCTCTCCATCCTGGTCGTCGAGGGCGAGGGCGAGTTCCTGGGCGCGGACAACGCGGCCATCCCGGCCAAGACGGGCGACGTGCTTATCGCGGACATCGCCGAGCCCCACGGCATCCGGGCCACTACCCGCATGCGCGTGGTGGTGACCATCGCGCCGACGCTGTAGGCCGGACATGCGCGACGAAAACCCGCATCGCGACGATCAGGGCGCGAGGCCACGGGCCATGGGGTCCGTGGCCTTCAAGCCCAAGGACACGCTTGGCTTCATCACTCTTGAAGAGGTCGAGCGCCTGGCGAGGACCATGCGCACCCTGGACCTCGGGGAAGCCAAGCTCACGGCGGATCAACGCTTCCTGTTCCTGGGCCTTGGCGAGGAGCAGGCCCAGGCCGCGCGCGAGGCGCTTGGCGTCGTGGCCCCGCCCCGCTCCCTCTCGGTGCATGCCTGCCCCGGCAGCGCGGGCTGCAAAAACGGTCTGCGCGACACCATCTCCATCGCGCGACGTCTGCAAGCGCACCTTTCGGACTTGTCCTTTCCCGCCAAGGTCAAGATCGGCGTCTCGGGCTGCCCCCGCTGCTGCGCCGAGAGCATGGTCCGCGACCTGGGGCTGATCGGCCGCACGAACGGCTGGACGCTGGCTTTCGGAGGCAATGCGGGCATCGCGCCGCGCACCGCCGACGTGCTTGCTTCCGGCCTTTCGGATGACGACTCGCTTGACCTCTCGCGCCGCATTCTGCATATGTATCTTGAATCAGCGCCTGCCAAAACACGAACGGCCCGCTTCGTCGAGCGCGAGGGCATCGAAGTCCTGCGCGCGAAACTGGGCCTGCGGACATGATATGCTCCAAAACGCCGTGCCTCCCCTGCATACCACGCAGGCGGCCAGCGACTATTTCTCCACCCTGTGCCGCGGCACCGGGTGTCCGCGTTGCGGCCGCGAGGACGCCTACGTCCTGAAAAGCGGCCGTTTGCGCTGTCCGCAGTGCGGCTACACCTTCCATCGCTTCTCGCGCCGCTTCATCAACCGGGGCAGCCTGCCCCCGGAATACTGGCACGCCATCCTGCACTATTTCATCGGCGGCCTGCCGCCGCACGAGGCCGCATCCCGCCTCGCCCTGACCTATGCCACAGTCTTCAAGGCCTACGCCACCATCCGGCTGGCCATCGCCGCCACCTCCGGCGACGGCCACGCTCTTCTCGACGGCAAGGGCGAGCCGGTTCGCTTCTGCCCCGAAATCGAAAATGAGGACGAGGACCGTCCCCTATGCCTGACTTGCGCCTCGCCCGTCATGGGCATCCGCGAAAACGAGCGGGGCGTGCGCCTGAGTCTTTTCAACAAGCTCAACGCCCAAGGCGTCTTCGCCATGCCACTCAGGCTCAAAACCTGGCGCAGCCTAGTCTACACGGAGACCTTCCAGGAATTCGACGCCCTGATCTTCTGCTGCTGCCGCACCGCGCGGACCCTCTTCCAGGCGAAATTCACCCGCGACCCCCTGCGCCTGGACGCCACAGACTTCATGGCCTTCGCCGAGGCCTGGTTCAGTCAGTATCACTGTCTTTCGCCCGAGAACTCGTTCGCTTACCTCAAGGAGATCGAATTCCGGTTCAATCACCGCGACACGCCGCTGTATCCGCTTCTGGCCGAGGCGCTGTGTTCCCTGGTGCCAAAACGTATCGACTGATTTTTTTCTACCCCGGCCGGTAAGATTCCAGTAGCGTTCCATATGTGTGGAAAAACGCGTGATTCGAGGCGGATCACGCGGCTTGGCAATCAGGAAGCTGGACAAGGAGGTAGAGGCATGCGCATTCCCCCTATCGTCTCCCCACCCCCGGAGGTGCGGCCATGACGGAAAACCGTTCGAAGACCGGCCTCAAGATCGTCGTGCTCGGGCTGCTCCTCGGCGTCGTGCTGTACGGCGGGTTCGCGTTTTCCATGAAGTCCACGGATCAGGCGCAGTTCTGCGGCAACTGCCACACCATGTACGAATACGTGCGTACCCACCAGATGTCGGGTCATGCCAAGCAGGCCTGCAACGAATGCCACATCCCCGCCTCGGGCGTCGAACGCTACGTCTTCAAGGCCAAGAGCGGCGCGCACGATTCTTACGTGACCGCATTCGGCACCGTGCCCGACGTCATCCACGCCGGGTTGGACACCAAGGAAGTGGTCAACGACAACTGTAAGCGTTGTCACGACATCACGGTCCTCAACGTGGCCATGGACGTGAAGCCTTATTGCACCGACTGCCACCGCAGCGTGCCCCATATGAACAAACTCCCCATTTCCAAGAGGAGCGCCGCCAATGAGTAGGAAAAACTGTCTTCTGACCGCCGCCTTGTGCGCCCTCGCGGCCTTGTTCTTCGGCTGCGCGGAGATCCCCGAGCCCAAGGCGCCGAGCTACAAGACCGATCTGCCCGAAACAACGGTCACCAACAAACCTTTCGAGAAGCCCTTCCCGTTGCAGTACAAGACGTACCTGCGCAACGACGAAGACACGATCATGACCGAGTACAAGGGCTCGGTTCCCTTCCGAAAAAACGACGACGTCAATCAGCTTCCCAAGGGCTACAAGCACGCCCAGCCCTACCTGAAAAATCTGTGGATGGGCTATCCCTTCAGCTACGAATACAACGAAACGCGCGGCCACACCTACGCACTGACGGACGTCCTGGAGATCGACCGCATCAACCGCTACTCGGACAAGGCGGGCCTGCCTTCCACCTGCTACAACTGCAAGACCCCCAAGATGGTCGAATGGGTCGGGAAGTACGGCGACGACTTCTGGGCCATGGAGTTCCACGGCTTCCGTACCGAGTTGGACTTGAAGGACCACAGCATCGGCTGCGCCAACTGCCACGACCCCAAGACCATGGATCTGCGCATCACCTCGGTGCCGCTGAACGATTACCTGGCCAAGGAGGGCAAGGATCCCAAGACCCTCTCGCGCAACGAGATGCGTTCGCTGGTCTGCGCCCAGTGCCACGTGGAATACTACTTCACCGATCCCAAGCACGGCCCCGCGGCCAAACCTGTCTTCCCCTGGACGCGCGGTTTCGACTTCGAAGAAATGTACGAATATTACAAGGACTTTGGCTCCGTGACCGCGCCGGGCATGGAGGGCTGGTTCGCGGACTGGACGCACGCCGTGTCCAAGACGCCCATGCTCAAGGCCCAACACCCCGAATACGAGATGTTCATCGACGGCACGCATGGCGCGGCCGGCGTGTCCTGCGCCGACTGCCACATGTCCTACACCCGGCTGGACGGCAAGAAGAAGATATCCAATCACCACTGGACATCGCCGCTCAAGTCGCCCGAGGGCATCGCCGCGGCCTGCCGCACCTGCCACACGGACAAGTCTCCCGAGTACCTGAAGGATCGCGTCGTGACCACGCAGCGCCGGGTCTTCGACCAGCTCATCCTGGCTCAAGAGGTTTCCGTGAAGGCGCACGAGGCCATCCGCCAGGCCAGCGAATGGCAGGGCGAGAAGGCCGCCGACTTCGACGCTCTGATGGCCCAGGCGCGTGAGCGCTGCCGCAAGGGCCAGTGGCTGTGGGACATGGTCTCGGCTGAGAACAGTGTGGGCTTCCACAACCCGGCCAAGGCCCTGGAAGCCCTGGCCAACTCGCGCCGCTACAGCCAGGAGGCCGTGGACTACGCCATGCAGGCCACCATGTTCGGCATCGGCCCCACGCTCGCGGGCGACATCAAGCAGATCGTGCCGCCCATCCTGGAACACAGCCGCAAGCTGCAGCAAAGCGCCGAGCACTTGCAGTCGCACAAGTGGCTGAGCTACCTGCCCAAGTTCCCCGAGGCCGATCTGGTCTGGAACCTGAACAAGCGCGTGGAAGGCACCCCGGAGGCCAAGGAAGGACACTAGCAGAGAACTGACAAACTCCGGACCGTGCCGGACCTGAAGTTCGGCGGTTATAAAACCAAGGCCCCTTGCCGCACATTCGCGCGACAAGGGGCCTTGAATTTTTCCGTGCGGCCGTGCATCTGGAGCCGTTTCAAACGGTCTGCGAAACCAGATTTTTCAACAGCCTCTCAACCGCCTCAGGAGAGCGCGCAAAGGCGCGCGGGCAGATCGGCGGGGACGACCACCGGCCCGTGCGGAACGCGGTCCGTGGAAAAGCCGGACAGCAACTCATCGGGCATGGTGGGCCGCTCGCGCTGCAACAGTCCGGCCCTGGCCGCCAGCCAGCCGATCACCGCTCCAGGTGCGACGCCCATCTCGCGCAAAGCCGCTATCTCCAGGGAGCGATGGCGCTTGGCCAGGCGCTCGCCTTCGTGATCCACGAGCAGCGGCACATGCCAGAACTCGGGAACCTGCCCGCCGAGCAGGGAAAAGAGCATGGCCTGCGAGGGAGTGGAGTCGAGCAGATCCTCGCCCCGCACCACCTGGGTCACGCCCATGGCGATGTCGTCCACGACCACGGCGAGTTGGTAGGCCCACACGCCGTCGGAGCGGCGCACGGCCACGTCCCCGGCGCTGGCGGGCGAAAGGCACAGCCGCCCCCGCACAAGGTCCACGAACGTCACTTCGTCATTGGCGCAGCGCAGCCGCAAGGCGGGCGAGCGCCCCTTGGCCAGCCGGGCCGCGCACTCTTCCCTGGAGAGCCTGGCGCACAAGCCGGGATAGGCTGGCCCCGCCTCGCCCGCATGCGGAGCCGAGGCAAGGGAGCGCAACTCTTTGCGGGTGCAAAAACAGGGGTAGATCAGACCGCGTTCGCCGAGAGCGTCCACGGCCCGCTGGTACAGATGCGTGCGCTCGCTTTGCAGATAGGGCGCGTGCGGCCCCCCCTTGTCCGGGCCCTCGTCCCAGGTCAGGCCGAGCCATTCGAGGTCGCGGCGAAGTCCGTCGATGTACTCGGGACGGGAGCGCTGGGGATCGATGTCCTCGATGCGCAGAATCATGGAGCCGCCACGGCTCTTGGCCGCAAGCCAGGCCAGCAGTGAAGCCCAGGAGTTGCCCAGGTGCATGCGGCCCGTGGGACTTGGCGCGAATCGACCGCGCAAGATGGTGTGCGGTGTGGCCATACGTTCGGGAACAGGTGACGCGAACGCGCTTGGCTGTCAACCGCGTTCGGCGGCAGTTCGGTCGGCCGCCGGGGATTCCCCGGCGGCCGACAGGAAAAGGCGCTACTTATAGTAGACCTTGAGCTCGTTGGTATGGATACGAGGCTGACCCGGGGTAGGCTGGCCCGAGGTGATGATCACGTTCTCGCCGGGCTTGAAGAGCGAACTTTTCTGCACGAAGGACTGCGCCCGGTCCAGGTGGTTCTCGACGTTCATGTCCGCGAGCCTTGGCCGCACGCCCCAGAAGTAGTTCAGGTAGCGCTGCACCGGCTTGCTCGTGGTCAGGGCGTAGATGGGATGCGCCGGGCGCCGGCTGGAGAGCAAACGAGCCGTGGCGCCGCTCGTGGTGTGGGCCACCAGGGCTGCGCTCTCCGCGGTCTCGGCCAGGATGCAGGCGCTGTAGGCCATGTACTTTACCAAATTCTTCTCTTTTTTGGGGGCGTAAGGCCCTTGCACCCGCTCAAGAAAGTACTCCTCGGCGTTTTTGGCGATCTCGCGGATGTAGGCCGTGGCCTCCACGGGATAGCGCCCCACGGCGGTCTCCTCGGAGAGCATGACGCAATCCGCGCCGTCCATCACCGCCCCAGCCACGTCCGTGGCCTCGGCCCGGGTGGGCACGGGGTTGTTGACCATGGAGAGCATCATCTGGGTGGCCACGATACAGGCCTTCTGGGCATGGCGGCAGGCCCGGATGATCCGCTTCTGGATCACCGGCACCTCGGCCAGGGGACATTCGAGCCCCAGATCGCCGCGCGCCACCATCACCGCGTCGGCCGCTTCAAGAATGGACTCGATGTTGCGCACGGCGTTCTCGCGCTCGATCTTGGCCACCACGGGCGCCCACAGACCATGGCGCTTGATTTCCTCCTTGGCGTCCTCGACGTCCTGACGGGTCTGCACGAAGGAGATGGCAAAGGCGTCGATGCCGATGGCAAGCCCTTCATGCAGGTCGACCTTGTCCTTGTCCGTGAGCGCGGGCAGCGGATGCGACTTGCCGGGAAAAGTGATGCCCTTGTTGGAGGTCAGGATGCCTGAATTGTGCGCCCGCAAGAGGAAGCGGCGATCCTTCTCCAGCACTTTCTCCACGCTGAATTGCAGCATGCCGTCGGAAAGCGTCACCGGCATGCCCACGTCCAGCCCGTGCAGCACCTGCGGCAGGTCCACACCAATGGCCACGCAGCCCTCGGGCGAAGGCACGCGCCCCGTGAGGCCGAGTTCAACCAGGCAACTCTTCTCGATGGTGCGCGGCGATCCCTCGACCTCGCCGATGCGGATCTTGGGGCCGCACAGGTCGCCCATGATGGTCAGGGGAATGCCGAGTTCGTCCTCGACCTGACGGATCATCTGCACCACGGGGATGAACTTGTCCGCCGAGGCGTGGGAGAAGTTGAGCCGAAATATGCGCACGCCGTTCTCGGCCATGGCCTTCATGATCTTCGTGTCCGTGGATGCCGGGCCGAGCGTGGCCACGATCCTGGTCCGCATGACGTCCATCCCTCATCCTCCATGCTCTGCGTGAATCCATGCGGCCTTGGCCGCCACCTGTCGATCGCCTGGGGCTCGCGCGAGGAGACGGTTGCCCGATTTCCCTTGCGCGGTCGCCATCATCTGGTATTTTGAGCTACTGGTGAAGTCTTTTTTGGAGGCCCGCATGCCCATAAAAATACCGACCCTGTCTCCTCGTGAGCTCGCCTTTCGCCTGGAGAAGTCCCCCACCATGACGGTGGTGTGCGTTCTGACACCCGAGACGCATGCACGAAAACGGCTGCCCGGCAGCATCTGCGCCTGCATATACGAAGTCGTCTTCCCCCAAACGATGCGCCAAGCCGTGCTGGACAAGTCCCGCCCCGTGGTCGTGTACGGCGCGGGCGCATCGCGCGAGGCAGAGGTCGCGGCCGGTCGGCTCTCCGCCTTGGGCTACGCCGACGTCGCCATTCTGGCCGGGGGGCTCGATGCCTGGGAAGCGGCGGGGCTGCCACTGGAAGGAGAGGCCGCGAACGAACCGCTGGTGGATATCGCCGTGCTGCCGCCCGCGCCAGGGACCTACGTGCTGGATGCGGCCCAGTGTACCCTGGAATGGACCGGAACCAACAAAAACAACCGCCACCACGGGCTTGTTGAGATTCGCGGCGGCCGCATCCGCCTGGACGATACGGACGTGCTGGGCGAGATCCACATCGACGTCGGCTCGATCAGTAACCTGGACCTGACCGATCCCGAGTTGAACAAAACGCTCGTGACCCATCTCCTCTCCGAAGACTTTTTCGCCACAGCCAGATTCCCCACGGCCGTGATGACGATCACATCGGGCCAGTCTCTGCCCGGCGCGACGCCAGGCACCGCCAACCGCCTGGTGCAGGGGACGCTCAATCTGCGGGGCGTGCGCCTGCCCTTGGCCTTCCCGGCCACGGTCGAACGACTCGACGATGGCCGGCTTGCGGCCCAGGCCAGTTTCGAGTTGGACCGCACCCTGTGGGGCGCGGACTACGGCTCGGGAAAATTATACCGTTATCTTGGCTATCATCTCGTCCACGATCAGGTCGGCATTGCCGTGCGACTCGTGGCCGATCCGGAGGCACGCCCATGACCAGAAGAACACTCATTTCCTGCCTGTTCGTCCTTGCCTGCCTCTTCCCTGCAACGTTCACACGCGACGCCCAGGCTTACGACGTCTGGGGCTGGCTGCGCGCCCTGTCCGCCGACCACTCCACGCCCCTCGTCGAGGCGAGCAACGGCGGTCTGCGTGTGGACGTGGTGGTGGAAGGACTCGAAAGCCCCTGGGGCATGGTCTTCCTACCCGACGGCCGAATTCTGGTCACGGAGCGGCCAGGACGGCTGCGCGTCGTTGCAAACGGCGTGCTCCTGCCCGATCCCCTGCCCGGCGTTCCCGAGGTCAGCTACCGTGGACGCGCAGGCCAGGGAGGCCTTTTGGACATCGCCCTGCATCCGGGCTTCGCGCGCAACTCGCTGATCTACCTCGCCTACACCGTGGACACTCCAGAAGGCGAGATGACCTGCGTCTCGCGCCACGTCCTCGGCCCCAAAGGGCTTTCGCAAGCCGAGATCGTCTTCCCCGGGTTTCCTGGCGGCAAGAACAGCAAGCACTTCGGCAGCCGCATCGCCTTCGGCCGCGACGGCATGCTCTACGTCACCCTGGGAGAGCGCGGCGAAGGACGGCGAGCCCAGGACCTCATGGACCTCAATGGCAAGACCCTGCGATTGAAAGACGACGGCTCCATTCCGCAGGACAACCCTTTTGTCGGCGTGGAGAACGCCCGGCCCGAGATATTCACCTACGGCAACCGCAATTCCCAGGGCATGGCAGTGCATCCCGAAACCGGCATGATCGTGCAAACCGAGCACGGTCCGACCTGGAACGACGCGCCGGGTGGCGGCGACGAGGTGAACATCATCAAGCCCGGTCTCAACTACGGCTGGCCAGTAATCCACCATCGCCAGACCTCGCCGGGCATGATCCCGCCGCTGCTCGAATACACGCCCGCCATCGCCCCGGCAGGGGCCGCGTTCCTCACGGGCGACCTCTTTCCCGGCTGGCGGCACGACTTCTTCTTCGCCTGCCTGCGCGGCGAAAAACTCGTGCGCGTGAAGTTCGACGGCGAGACGCCCGTGGAGCAGGAGTTCCTGCTCGAAGGCAAGTTCGGACGGCTGCGCGACGTGTCCGGCGGCCCGGACGGCGCGCTGTACGTGCTCACGTCCTCCACGGACGCCTACGGACCGGGCCGCACGGGCGGCGACATGCTCCTGCGCCTGAGCCCGGCGGACAGATAGTGCGGTGCACGACGAAAAGCCTCCGCCCCAGGGTTGAGGAATACGCCGCGAGGACTTAGGATTCTGGTCGTTCGAAACTCCAACCCCGGAAGGAACATGGCCCGAATCCCCGACCCACTCGAACTGGCGCAAGCCCTCGTGCGCCTGGACACCTGCAATCCGCCCGGGCGCGAGGAGGAGGCGGCCGATCTGTGCGCGAATCTTCTCGAATCGGCCGGATTCACCGTCGCCCGCCATGCCTTCGCCCCTGGCCGCGTGAGCGTGGTGGCCGAGTTGGCAGCTCCGGACATGGAAAGCTGCCTGTGCCTCTCGGGCCATCTGGACACCGTGCCCATCGGCCCCGACACCTGGGCGAGGCCTCCCCTGTGCGGCGAGGTGGCGCACGGGCGGCTGTGGGGACGCGGTTCGGCCGACATGAAGTCGGGCGTGGCCGCGCTGGTCGTGGCGGCCTTGCGCGCGGCCACGCGCGGTCCGTTCGTAAAGGGGCTTCGCGTAGTTTTGAGCGCCGGAGAAGAAAACGGCCTGGAAGGTGCAAAATATCTAGAGAATTTGCCCGGAGTGCTGGGGGGGGCCAAGGCCGTGGTCGTCTGCGAGCCCACGGGTTGCGACCTGCTGCTCGGTCACAAGGGCGTGCTCTGGGTGACAGGGGAAGCGAAAGGTCGCGCGGCCCACGGCTCCATGCCCGAAAAGGGGGAAAACGCGCTCTACAAGGCCTGCGAGGCCGCGCTCAAGTTGCGCGGGACGTTCGACGGCCATCCGGGTCATGTCATCATGGGCAGGCCGAGCATCTCGGTCAACATCATGCACGCGGGGCACAAGGTCAACGTGGTGCCAGACCTGGCCGAGATCGAGATGGACGTGCGCATCGTGCCGGGCCAGGGCAGGGCCGCGGTCGTGTCGCAGCTTTCAAATCGCTGCCAGGGGCTTTGCGAGGTTACGCTTCGAGACGGCTACCCGCCCGTGTGGACCGAGCCGGACAATGCCTTCGCGCGGCTGGCAGCCGAGGTCGCGCGCGAGATCACGGGCCGCGACCATCCCCCTGCGGCGGCCACCTATTTCACGGACGGCTCGGTGCTGGCCAGGGCCTATCCCGGCGCGGGGGTGACGCTCTTCGGTCCGGGAGAGCCCGAGGCCTGTCACTCGACCGATGAGTCCTGCCCGGTGGACCAGATCGACACGGCCGCGCGCTTCTATGAGGCGCTTGCTTTACGCTATTTATCTTGAACGGCAGAGCGCGCAAAAGCGCCAGATGCAAGGCGCTAGGAAAATCCAGGCCCGACGCGTATCAGAGAATACGCGAGGGACTGGATTTTTCGCGGCAACGCCGCAGATGGTGTTTTTGCGCGCTCTGCGGAACAACGTGCGTCAGCAACTTGAGCGGCCGGGAGAGGTTCCCCCTCCCGGCCGCTGATTTTTTTGTTGTCAGCCCCTTATTCCCAGGAAATGCACTGGGCGGGACAGGTATCGATGGCCTCCTGGATTTCGTCCTCGGAGTTGCCGTCGGGGTTGGTCACATAGGCCTTGCCCACGGACTCGTTGAAGGCGAAGGTGTTCGGAGCCAGTTCCACGCAGGTTTCGCAGCCAATGCAGGCGTCCTCGTCAATCACGACATTCTTGCCCATGGTCTTCCTCCGTTTTGTGCCGCCGCAAGGCGGACGTGGGTTGTGCACTGGTTCTCTTCCACCAGATGCAAAAAGCACGTTCATGTCCTTTTTGCAACAGGGGTGAGACAAAAACACCTTTCCCTGTCAAACGCTAGCCAAGCCTCGACCCGCCCTTCGGCGGGCAGGTCTGACCGAGGCGAAGCCGTTTTCAGAGCATGGACTCCACCATATCACCATTTCTGGTGATGACAATATCCTTGAGCGGCACCCTCGACCCGGTTTCCTCGGCTGCGCGGTGCACGAGATGTGACAGCCCGGTGCAGCAGGGAACCTCCATACGCAGCACGGTGACGCTGGCCACGCCCGACTGGGTGAGGATGGCTTTGAACTTGGCCAGGTATTCCTGCGCGTCGTCGAATTTGGGGCAGCCGATCATGACGACCTTGCCCGCCAGCACATTGGGGTTGAACCCGGCCAGGGCCACGGGCGCGCAATCGGCGGCCACGATCAGGTCCGCGCCGCGCAGGAAGGGCGCATGCGGAGGAACGAGCTTGATCTTGACCGGCCAGTGCGAGAGCGTCGATTCAGGCTTCGCGGCCTTCTCTTCGGGCTCGCCGAAATCCCCGAAGCAGGCGCAGGGACTCGTGGGTTTGGCCTTTTTCGCGGGCTCGCGCTTCATCTCGATCATGGCCGAGCCGGGACAACCGCAGCCAAGCGTCACGGGTCTGGCCCTGGCGGCTTCTTCCTCGGCCTTCATGCGGGCGACGTGGGCATGGGCGGCGGCCTCGTCGAACTCCTCGGCCTCGCGCTCGATGATCGTCAGGGCGTCGCGCGGGCACGCGCCCAGGCACGCGCCCAGGCCGTCGCAGTAAAGATCCTTCACAATGCGGGCTTTGCCATCCACGATGGCCAACGCGCCTTCGGCGCAGGATGGGATGCAGGCTCCGCAGCCGTCGCACTTCTCTTCGTCGATTTCCACGATCTTGCGGACTATGTTGGTGATGGTCATGATTTGTTTCTCCCTTGCTTGTTCGTTCATCGTACAGCCTTCTTCTAGGCCCGCAAGCGGGAAAGACCATTGATCCAAGTCAATTCGGCGATTTTTTTCACGTTCATCCTGTTTTTTTCATTCATGGCGAGGCGTCACAGGTGGGAAGACACTGCGCTCTCAGAGCAACGCCGTAGACGGCGCCCTTTCAACTTCCCAGAGCATTCAAAGGGTGTCGGATGCAAGGCGCGAGAGAACGCCGGGGCCGACGCGTATAATGATATACGCGAGGGTCCGGCGTTCTCGAAGCAACGCCGCAGACGACGCCCTTTCAACGCTCTGGGCGGGGCTCTCTCTTCGTTTTCGGAAGAGAGAGCCCCGCCCGCGTGCAAGGAAGGCTGGAGAGGGTCTTTTAGCCGAGGATGGCCTTCAGATCTTGGTCGGGAGTGGTGATCGGCATGATGTTGTAGTTCTGCACCAGGACGTTCAGCACGTTGGGCGTCAGGAACGCCGGCAGCGAAGGTCCGATGCGGATGTTCTTGATGCCGAGGTACAGAAGCGTCAGCAGGATGGCCACAGCCTTTTGCTCATACCAGGAGAGGATGAGCGACAGAGGCAGGTCGTTGACCCCGCAATCAAAAGCCTTGGACAGGGCCACGGCAATCTGGATGGCAGAGTAGGCGTCGTTGCACTGGCCCACGTCGAGCAGGCGCGGAATGCCGCCGATGTCGCCGAGCTGCTTGTCGAAGAAACGGAACTTGCCGCAAGCCAGGGTCAGGATCACGGTGTCTTTGGGGGCCTTCTCGACGAACTCGGTGTAGTAGTTTCGGCCCGGCTTGGCGCCGTCGCAGCCGCCCACGAGGAAGAAGTGCTTGATCGCGCCCCCCTTGACCGCTTCGATGACCTTGTCGGCCACGGACATGACCGTGTTGCGGCCGAAGCCGACCAAAACCGAGCCCTTGTCCGTGTCGGCCGGATAGCCGGGCATGGCCAGGGCCTTCTCGATGACGGGCGAGAAGTCCTTGCTGCCGTCGGCCTTCTCGGCGATGTGCTGCGCGCCCGGCCAGGCCACCAGGCCGGTGGTGAAGATGTTGTCCATGTACTCATTGCGCGGACGCTGCAGACAGTTGGTGGTCATCAGGATCGCGCCGGGGAACTCTCCGAATTCCTTCTGCTGGTTCTGCCAGGCCGTGCCGAAATGGCCGAAGAAATGGGGGTGCTTCTTCAGTTCGGGGTAGCCGTGGGTGGGGATCATCTCACCGTGGGTGTAGATGTTGATGCCCTTTCCCACAGTCTGCTCCAGGAGCATCTGCAAATCCTTCAGGTCGTGGCCCGAGATCACGATGGCCTTGCCCGCCTTGGCCCCAAGAGGCACGGAGGTGGGCACGGGATGGCCGTAGGTGCCGGTGTTGCCGGCGTCGAGCAGTTCCATGGCGCGCAGATTGATGCGGCCGCATTCGAGGACCATTCCGACCCATTTGTCCAGGGGCAGATCCAGGCGCTCGGTGGCGGCCAGGGCCTCTTGCAGGAACTTGTAGACCTCGTCGTCCTCCTGGCCGAGGATGGCGGCGTGGTCGGCATAGGCGCTCACGCCTTTCAGGCCGTAGATCAGGGTCTGCTTAAGGGACTTGATGTCCGCGTTCAGCTCGGGGTCTTTCTCGATACCGTGCTCCTCGCCCTGGGCGATCATGCCCGCTTGGTCGGCGGCCGGAGCGAGGGTGGCCGGTCCCCGGGGAACGCTTCCGCCCGCAGCCTTGACCTTGGCGGCCAGGGCGTCGCGCCGCGAGACCGTCTCGCGGATCAGTTCGATCAGGCGCGCGCCGTCGAAATCGACGTTGGTCAGGGTGGAGAAGATGGCCCTGGCCATGAAGTGGCCGAGCGAGGCGTCGTAAACGCCCTTTTCGCGGGCGGCTAGGGCCACCTGGGCCAGGCCTTTCTGGAAGTAGACGAGAAGATCCTGAAGAGCGGCGACGTCGGGTTGCTTGCCGCACACGCCAACCTTGGTGCATCCGGTTCCCGCCGCGGTCTGTTCACACTGGTAGCAAAACATGGCTTTCTCCTTGTTAGGTAGGTTTGTGCCGTCTGGTGAGCCCAATGTGGCGAAGTCCTCCCATTCAAGCCTTGACTTAGATCAAACAGCCTGCTCTTTCAAAAAAAATTTCAGAGGCTACGAAATGACACCGGACATCATCCGCTCCATATCCTTTTTCAACGGCCTGCCCGATGGCCAGGCCCAGTCCCTTGCCCGCATCGCCAATACCAAAAAAGCCGAGCGCGGCGCGGAGATCATCCGCGAGGGCGACGAGGCCGCCGGGCTTTACGGCATCGTCGAGGGCAAGGTGAAGGTCTTCAAACTCTCGCCCCTGGGCAAGGAGCAGATACTGCACATTCTCGGACCCGGAGAACTTTTCGCCGAGGTGCCGGTCTTCGCGGGCGGTGCGTACCCAGCCAGCGCCATGGCCATGGAGGACTCGCGCCTGGTTTTCATCCCGCGCAGGGCCTTTCGCGACCTGGTGGCGGGCGATCCGGATCTGGCGCTGAACATGCTGGCCATCCTTTCCATCCGCCTCAAGGGTTTCGCACGTACCATCGAGGCGCTGTCGCTGAAGGAAGTGCCCGAACGACTAGCCGCGCATCTTCTGCTCCTGCACGCGGACCAGGGCCGTGCGCGACTTCGCCTGGACCTGCCCAAAGGACAGTTGGCGAGCCTTCTGGGCACCATCCCCGAGACGCTCTCGCGTGTGCTCAAGAAGATGACCGAGGCGGGCTACATCGACGTGGAGGGCAACGAGATATCGATCCACGACGAGGACAGATTGCAGGCCCTGGCCGAAGGGCGGGAGCGGCTGTAGCCCACCTTGCCTTCGATCCGCCGAGCGGGTATGTCGGCTCTTTCCCGATGGCCAAGGAGAATCCATGACCGAGCGCGACGCCACGCAGGCCTTTCTCGACACACTCCCGGAGGTGCGCCCGGGCGAGCGTTTCCGCTTCGCCTGCCATCCGGACGTGGCCTGTTTCAACGCCTGCTGCGGCGACCTGACCCTGATGCTCACGCCCTACGACGTGCTCAGGCTCAGGCGCGGCCTGTCGCAAAGCAGCCGCGACTTCATCGCCGCCCACGCCGAGATCGGCACCGCGCCGGACACCGGCTTTCCGGTGCTGCGCCTGCGCATGCTCGACGCCCCCGGCCGCCCCTGCCCGTTCGTGCGCCAAAACGGCTGCTCGGTCTACGAGAACCGACCCGGCGCCTGCCGCACCTATCCCATCGGCCGCGCCTCCCGCCTGACCGGAGACGGCGGTATAGCGGAGCAGTTCTTTCTGGTGCGCGAGCCGCATTGCAAGGGTTTTGCCGAGGACAAGGAATGGGACACCCCGGCCTGGCTCTCCGACCAGGGGCTTATCGCCTATAACGAGCGCAACGACCGCTACGTGCGGTTGCTCGCCAGGCAGAAAAAAACCGGCGACGCCATCGACGCGCGGAAGGCCACCATGGTTCTGATGGCGCTTTTCCAGGTGGACAATTTCCAGCGCTTCGCAGCCGACATGAAGTTGTTTGCGAGACTCGAATGCGATGCCCCCCGTCAGGAAACGGTCTTCGCCGACGAAGAGGCCGCGCTCGATTTCGCCATGGACTGGGTGGAACTGGTCCTGTTCGGCGACTGTCCGACACTTCGCAAACGGGACTGACGCCTTCCCGGACGACACACGAGGAGGAATAGCCATGCCCCGCATCCCGCACACCATCAACATCGCCATGCGGCTCGCCGTCCTGGCGTGCCTCGCCTTGAGCCTTTCAGCCTGCGGCATCGCCTCGCGCGGCGGACCATTGTGGTCGCCCGATGACCACAACCTGACCCTCGAACAGGGTGAGACGACCGCCATCAGCATCCCGGCGGGCGACTACCTCTCGCTGACGGTCATCCTCACGGCCGACACCCCGGTATCGGATGAGCCCGAATACAATCCGCGCTTCATGCACTTCGCCGGCTTCCGCTTTCTGCCCCCCTCAGGCTACGAGAAAAGCAAGGGCCAAAGCGGCAGGTTCGTGTATTCCTTCGTCTGCCTCGACGCGGGCGAAGCCGTGGTGGAAATACGGCGCATGGGCCCGGACAAGCGCCCCACGGACGAGGTCTACGCCTCCCTGACAGTGACGATCACCGAATAATTCGGCGAGAGCCGCCCTGCCATTCCGCCAGCAAAAGGCCGGGGCCGTGCGGTTGCGCGGCCCCGGCCTTTTGCTGGTCAACACCTCAAAAAAACCTTCGCCCGGCCGACCGGGCGGCCGGGCGAAGGAACTGCGATGCGCCAACAGATGACGCATGACAGGAGGGGGTACTTGCTGTCTACCCCAGGTCCATGGAAAACGCCAGCGGAAAACGCATTTTTTCAGGTTCGCAAGCAAAAAATGTGGAAAGTCTGTGAAAAGCGGGGCACGCCCGCCAGACCAGACTGTGCAAAAAGGCAGAGCCGTCGCCCATGCGCCTCCCCCCGATGCGCATGGGCGACGGCCCGCGTCTCGTGATCAAATTTTACGCCCCAGGATCGGCCATCCCCCTCGCCATCATGCGTCGAACGGTTCGTCCTGTCCGAATCCCTTCGCCTCGCGCCGGTTCGAATGGCGCTTCATGCTACGTGCGGCCGTCCTGGTGGCGTATGGCATGCGTCCTGTGGCAGACAACCCCGCCGCAGACGCGTAATCCCTTATGATGCGTCCTTGCCGAGCGCATGGCGCACGAAGCGCTCAAGCGCCATGGACTCCGCTTCCCCCACGAAGCGATCCCGCTCCCTGCCCCCCCAGAACAGCAGGAAGGTCGGCGTGCCGTGAAGTCCCAGCCTTCCCCTCATGCCAGGCAGTTCCTCTTCGTCCACGGCGTAGACCTGAAGGCTCGGACCGAAGCGCCTGGCGACATCGCCGACCGCGTCGAGTTGCGCCTTGGCTTGCGCCTTGCTCCCCAGACAGGCGACCAGGACCGGGGTCGCCTGTCCGAGGGAGCGTGCGCCGATGTCCAATCCCCTCAGTACATCGGGCATGAAACGTTCCCCCTCTCATCCAGGCAATGAGCAAGGCCCGTACCAATGCGCGAAGGACGCCCGTCGGCGAATACAAATCCTTTTATTACAAATGTTTATAAAGATTTCGGCGAATAGCCGACCTGCGCTGGAGAATGTGCCATAAGCCACATTTGGCACATATGACACATGTATCATGACACATTGCGGCACATGTGGGCGCTACGAAGCACTGATTCCCAGATCGTCGAGTTTGCGGTAGAGCGTGCGGCGGGACATGCCGAGCAGACGCGCCGCCTTTGCCTTGTTACCGCTGCAGCGCGAGAGCGCGTCGAGCACTTCGTCCCTGGTCAGATCACGCGGCCGTGTGTTCCGGGGAACCGAGGACAAACTTTGCGCCGAGGATTCAGGCGCCCCGTCGGCCAAGGGACGGGCACGGCCACGGAGAGAGAAGTCGATCAGTTCGGAGGGCAGGTCGCGCACCGAAATGCGTTCCCCCCGGCATAACAGGCAGGCATGCTCCATGGCGTGCTTGAGCTCGCGCACGTTGCCGGGCCAGTCGTAGCGCATGAAGACCGCCAGAGCGTCGGCTTCAAGGCCCGTTACGTTCTTGCCGAAGGCTTGGCAGAAATGGCGCAGGAAGTGATCCGTGAGCAACGGAATGTCCTCTTTGCGGTCGCGCAGCGCGGGCAGCCGTACGGCCACCACCTTCAGGCGGTAGTACAGATCCTCTCGGAACAGGCCCTGCCGGACCTTCTCCAAGAGATCCACGTTGGTCGCGGCGACTACGCGCACGTCCGCGCGGTAGGTGCGGTTGTCGCCAACGCGCTCGAACTCCTTGCGCTCCAGGCCGCGCAGGAGCTTGAGCTGGATGCGCGGCGATATGTCACCGATCTCGTCGAGGAATATCGTTCCCCCCTCGGCCGCCTGGAAACGCCCCACCGAATCCTGCACCGCGCCGGTGAAGGCGCCCTTGACGTGGCCGAACAGCTCGCTCTCTAAAAGGTTCTCGGAAAGCGCCGAACAGTTGACCTTTACCAGCGGCCCCTTGGCGCGCGGGCCGCCGAAATGCAGGGCGTCCACCACCAGTTCCTTGCCTGTGCCGGATTCGCCGAGCACCAGCACAGTGGTGTCCACGGCCGCAAGCTGCTCCAGAAGCTCGTAGATCGCGAGCATGCCTGGGCTCTTGCCGATGATGTTCTGATGGCGGTGGCGTTCGGAGAGTTTGCGTTCCAGATCGACCAGGCGGGTAATGTCGCGCACCACAAGAACGGTCCCGGAAAACGCGCCGTGATGGTCCAAAAGTGGTGAGGAGTTGGCGACCAGCACACGAGCGAGCCCCTCCTGCCGAAAATCGATGCGAAACTCGCGCACCCCTTGGCGGGTGCGGATGGTCTGGTCCACGACTTCGCGTAGCGCCGCGCGCCAGGGCTCGTCGCCGCTCGCGAGCGAGCAGCCCGGCTCGGCCGCGCCCACGCCGAGGATCGTTCCGGCCGCCTTGTTCGCCCGCACGACCGAGAAATTCTGGTCGATGGTCAGGATGCCGTCCGGGATGCTCTGAAAGACCGCTTCGAGATTGAGGCGCAGGCTCTCTTTTTCCGAACTGACCTGCAAGAGCGCCTCTTCGGCGATCTTGCGCGTGGTGATGTCGCGGCCCACGGCCTGATAGGCGCGCGCCTCTCCACCAGCGCCGAAGAATGCCCGGATGTTCCACTGGAACCAGCGGATGCGGCCGTCGCGGTCGATGACGCGGTGTTCGAAACTCCCGGTGGGAGAGCGCTCGTTCAGGCTCGCCAGGGAGGCGCGGATGCGCAGGCGTTCCTGCTCCGGAGCGAGGTCGAAGAAATTGGCGGGCCGCGTCTCGCCCTCGGCGAAGGTTTGTATGAACGCCTGGTTGACGAAGCAAAAAAGCCCGCGCGTCTCGAAACGACAGATAGGCTCACTTTGCCCCTCGACGATCTCCCGGTAGGAGTCGCCGCAGCGTACCGCGTTGACATCCGGCTTCTCGGCCACGAACAACCTCTTTACGGCCCGCCCCCCATGCCCCGCGCCGCTTCCCTGCTACCCCAAGGAGCGCGGCGGCGCAAGCAGGGGCGAGGGCGAGCGAACTTCTCTGCATGGACTTCGAGGCGAATATCGTTTAGAGAAATTGATTCGCACCGTCTGGGCCAAGATCGGGAAGCCTTGTCCCACAAGGCCTGGCACACGGCGAACAATCCGGACACACGACGAGGTTTTCTTACATATGGAGCAGAAAAAGGCCATCCTTACCATCGACGGCAAGACCATCGAACTGCCCCTCATCGAAGGCTCGGAAGGCGAACGCGCCCTGGACATCAGCAAGCTGCGCCAGGAAACAGGGCTCATCACCTTCGACCCCGGTTACGCCAACACCGGCTCTTGCAAGAGCGAAATCACCTTCGTGGACGGCGAGAACGGCATCCTGCGCTATCGCGGGTATCCGATCGAGGAACTGGCCGAGCACAGCTCCTTCATCGAAACGGCCATGCTGCTCATCTTCGGTCACTTGCCGAGCCAGACCGAGCGAGCGGCCTTCCGCGAAATGCTCTCCTCGCAAGAACTGCTGCATGAAGACCTGCTGCACCATTTCGAGGGCTTCCCGCCATACGGCCAGCCCATGTCCATCCTTTCGGCGGTCATCAACTCCTTCGCCAGCTACCACCCGGACTTGCTCGACATCCAGACCGAGGAAGAGTTCCGGCTGGCCGTGGCCAAGATCATCTCCAAGGTGCGCACCATCTCGGCCTTCGCCTACCGCAAATCGCTCGGCAGGCCGTTCATGTATCCCGACCCCAACCGCAGCTACTGCTCCAACTTTCTGCACATGATGTTCTCCGTGCCCTACAAGGAGTTCGAGCCCACGCGCGCCCAGATCAAGGCTCTCTCGCTGGTGCTCATCGTGCACGCCGACCACGAGCAGAACTGCTCCTGCTCCACGGTGCGCATGGTCGGCTCCTCGCAGGCCAACCTCTTCGCCTCCATCGCGGCAGGCATCTGCGCCCTGTGGGGCCGCCTGCACGGCGGGGCCAACGCAGCGGTCATCGAGATGCTGGAGAACATCAGCGCGGGCCGCATGACCGTGAAAGACTACCTGGAAAAGGTGAAGCGTCGCGAGATGCGGCTCATGGGCTTTGGCCACCGCGTCTACAAAAGCTTCGACCCACGCGCCAAGATCCTCAAGAAGGCGGCGCACAAGCTTTTGCACGACCAGGACATGACCGGCGACCCGCTCATCGAGATCGCCCAGGAATTGGAAGCGGCCGCCCTGTCCGACGATTTCTTCATCGAGCGCAAGCTCTACCCCAACGTGGACTTCTACTCGGGCATCATCCTGCGTACCTTGGGGATTCCCGTGAACATGTTCCCGGTCATGTTCGCCATTGGCCGCATGCCCGGCTGGATCGCCCACTGGTACGAGGAATCACGGTCCGGCCAGAAGATCCATCGGCCGCGTCAGGTCTACATGGGCCCACCAAAACGACGCTACGTACCCATCGAGGAACGATAAGGCGACCGGACAGTTCCAGAACGCCTTCTGCCACGCTGCCGCGAAAACGCCAAACCCT